>JBIPOO010000093.1:0-13899 GCA_044379045.1 Saprospira sp. | reverse complement strand
CCGTTTATCGACAACTAGTCCTTGTCTGTAATATCGGTAAAGATATTTGGGCTGAACATAACAAAGCCAAATATGAAAATTACACTATCTATGAAAGCAATAACGAACAAAAGAAAAACAGAAAAAAGGCTGCCGCCTAAATCAGCCGGTCTCATAATTTTAGGTCTCTAAGAAAAAGTTCTTCCCCGACAAAAGGTCTCAGTTGCCGATCTCTCAAAACAGGCAGCATCCCGGTCTCAAAAACGATAAGTCGGTCAAAGGTCAACATTGACGCCCCTTGCATAGTCGCTGGTCAGCGCGGCTATTCAAGGGGTTTCAGTTTTTTAAGAAATAAGGATAAATAATTCTGAACCCAGCCTTGGCTTTATCGAATTGTAACAAGGCTCAATGTAGACAGATTCGAACAAAGGTTCGAAATAATGTAAATACTCCTCCGTGCTGCCACCAAATGGAGGCCCGGCTTCCGTAAGCGGAAAATTAAAGAGTAAACCTACTAGTTTTCCACCTTTTCTGAGCATTGACCTCACTTTATGTGCATATGCGTTGCGCAATTCCGGGGCAAGCGCACAGAAAAAAGTCTGCTCAACAATAAAATCAAAAGCACCTGTTTCCAAATCAAAGAAATCAGCACAAAGCAATTGTGCTTTTGGGAAATCTGGAATTCTTTCCGAAAATGGCAGTAATGGTTGCTCCGCCCAGTCGCAAATGTAAACATTTTTGAAACCCGACTCAAATAGATAGATGGCCTCATGCGCATTTCCGCAACCAGGTATCAGAATTTTTGCTTGCTTATCAGCAATCTGATCAAAATAATGCTTAATAGGTTCAGTTGCCGACCTTGTATCCCAGCCAGTTTGACCTTCGGCCCAGCGGCTTTCCCAATAGTTTTTGTCGAGATTCAAAGCAGATGAAAGATTTTTCTATTTGAAAATTAGTTGATTTGTATCGTTCATCAAACGAGATGAAAATGTGGTCTTGTTCTACAAACGAGATTTTCTATGCGTGATATTGATCTAATGTGTCTTTGAGCCTTTGCCAACATCGTAACAAAGGGTGAAAAATAAGAGATAAATAACGTTACAAAAGTAAGAATTTTACTTTTAAGCATTTCAAAAAGTACAGCTAAAAATCAACTATGAAAAGCCAAAATGGGCGACTTGCTGCGCATTGCCATTTCTCTTGTCATGCTCTTTTCTCCGAACATGCGGTCCCAAACCGTTCTTTTATGGGTAAGCATAGACAAGATATGCATATGATTTACACGCATGAATGTGTCAAGCCCTTCCTGTACAGATGTGCTGCTATGCACCGAAAAACTAACCTGCAAATCTTTAAATCTCTCTTCGAATTTTGCTTTAAAACCTGCTTCTTTCATTTCATCGGGACTATCCAGAATGTTATTGATGTGGATGCAGTGCACCTTGGCATTGATTGCCTTAGCAAACAAAACCAATTGCATAATATTGTCCAGGTCATTATTATCATAATCGGTCGCATAAGCAATATCACTTACATACCTGAATTCCGAACCGATCGGCACAGCCAATACCGGACATTTTGCATCACGGATTACCTTTGCAGTATTTGTACCCCAAACTTTTTCGACAGCATTACCCGCCCCATGAGTACCCATCACAATAATATCAGCATTGATTCTGTTACCTATCTCGGCGATGTCGGTATTTGCACCAGATTCGAGCAGATAGTGCATTGTCACTTTGTTTAGCTGCTGCTCCGCTGAAAGATTTAAGGGAGCATGAACATTTGACTTTAAATGCTTTAGCAAGTCACGCTCTTTGTCATTGATAATCTGTTGAATCATTGCCGGGGGCATAGTGGATTCAACATAAGGAGGCCTGTAAATATGTGCAACATGCAATTCGGCAGCAAACTGCTGTGCTAAACGGTATGCATAATTGAAACCAAAATCGGATGCTCCCGAAAAATCAACTGGAACCAGGATCTTTTTCATAAAGTATAATTTGTAATAATGATAAATGAATTTTTACAAATTTAAATGACTTAGTTTGGTCTAATAATGACTTGGCTCAATCGATGATTAAAATCATTTCTCAATCTCATTTTTTAAAGCGCTCTGATTCGCTAAAACAAAGCGTCTTTCACTTTTTTTAACTTTCAAAAATAAAAAATATAATAAGCCCAAAAAATCGCCGTTTACAATTCAACTAGCATAGCAGTTCAAAAAAAATATACTGAAAAAATAAATACAAAAAAACACGCTGTTGGTAACACTTTATGTTTTCAATCTCAGCGAAAAGGAGAAAAGCGCTGCGATTTCTTTTCTCTACATCTCATCTTTCACTGCTGACATATTCTTTTGTTCTTTTCCTTTTCTAACACATTAAAACTAAATCATTATGAAAAAAATAACAGGTATAATTATGGCATTTTTTTTTTCAATGTCATTATTCGCGCAAAGTCTGGGGCATATTCCAAATGCGGAATTTAATTTCTTATTACTGGCAGTCGATAATATCCTTAAAAATGACTTTACAACAATGGATATGGCCGACATAGAAGGCACCATAATCGGCGCTGAAGGCAGTATAAAGAAAGATAAGGATTGTTTTATTGTAAGGCTTACAAAGCTAAATGCAAGCAATAAGGAATGCACTATTCAATTGAAAAACAACAAAACAGGTGCAATCATTAAGAGCTATAATTTTCCTGTAAAAAGAGTAGCCGACGCGCTTACAGTACTGGGCTTTAGCAGAAAATCAGAGGGAAAAGTAACAACTGGTTCTTTAGCTGCAGAAAGAAGACTCATTACCATTGTTTCGAACGCGAATTTCAACAAGCCGCCCTGCAGGGTTCAAAAATTTACAGTAATCAAAACCAATGGATCTTCAGATCCCAGTAGGCCTTACACAAACAATGGTGAGTATTTCGACGAGTATGTAATAAAACTGTTAAGTACTGCCCAACCCGGCGATGTTTTTAAGTTTTACGATATTAAATCGAGCTGTAGCGGAGATTCCAGCGATAGGAAGATGAATGACATCACTGTTTTTGCGAGATAACCCTGAAAGAGGCCTCTTTTTTTCTTTATTCAAAAACACAATAAGCCACAAAAGGCATCGTTATCAAATAAAAAACACATTAGTACACAAGAAAAAAAATAGTTTTATGAAAAAAATAATCATTCTGGCAATTGTGCTTTTCAGCTCGCTCAGCCTCACTATTTTCAGCATTTCATTGCTACCTTCAAATAATTTCATTTCTTTGATGGAGCCTCATAGCATAAAAGGTATTGATGTGTCACATCATCAGGGAAAAATTGATTGGGGAAAAGTAAAGGAAGATGGTGTCCGCTTTGCCTTTATTAAATCTACTGAGGGTGCAACTTTTCAGGACAGCTGCTTCAGTTATAATGCAAAAGAAGCAAAAAAACAGGGGATTAAAATTGGAGTCTATCATTACTTTAAACTGACATCTGATGCGGATGGACAATTTGCAAATTTTGTTGCCAGCGCACCAAAAGAACTCTTAGATCTGCCTCCGGTCATTGACCTTGAATATTGCCAAAACAAAGAAATGAAGCTTCCAGAGCGTAAGGCAGAACTTGCAGATAAATTAAAAAGACTGGAAAAACTGATGCAGCAGCATTATGGAGTAAAGCCAATTTTCTACACAACCTACGATTATTATATTGATCATATCAAAGGCAATTTCGATAATGAAATCTGGATCTGCTCTACTCGAAATAAAAGAGTAACATACCTTGAAGATCATCAATGGAGGTTCAGACAGTACTCATTTCACGGTAAAATCAATGGAATTGACAAGGAAGTTGATTTAGACTTTTTTAAGGGAAGTGAAGAAGATTTTAACAATCTCTGTATGAAAAAGTGAATTAGTGAATAAAATAGTGAATTAAATAATTGAGGCCGAAAACAGCATTAGATCTTATATTCTAAACTGTTTTCGGTTTTGATTATACCTAATAATCCTGTTTTTTGATTATAATTGATATTTTTACCGGGCATTTACATATTTTATTTTTTTAAAAAAATTACCATATCATTAACCTTTGATTAACTCAATTAAATAATCACTCAGTTTAGATTTGCATTAGAACAAAGAAATTAAAATTCTTTTATAACTTTGTTGCGCATCATTTCCAAACACTGATTAATATCTTTTATGAAGCAAATTCTCTTTTTAACAACACTACTCTTCGGTATTTTCATTTGCAAAGTACAGGCACAAGATGAAGTCAAATGGACTTTTTCGGCGAAACATGTACAGGGCGATGAATATGACCTGATGTTTACTGCAACTATCAAAACGGGATGGCATGTATATTCACAGTATCTTCCAAGCGAAGATGGCCCTGTAGCGACTTCTATTAACTTTGAGTCGAAACCTACATTAGTTGGCAAAGCCACAGAATCAGCATCAAAACCTGAGTATAAAAAAACTGGCCTGGACGAAACCTTCGACATGCAGCTGACCAAGTACAAACACGATGTAACGATTGTACAGCGTGTAAAATGCACAGATTTAAAAGTTCCAGTCAAAGGCTATGTCACCTATATGACCTGCGACAATACGATGTGCCTCCCGCCAACTGATGTTGATTTTAAATTCGATCTGTCCAAAATAAGCAAAACCGCAAAAGGGTCAGACGAAAAAAAAAATGAACCAAAGGACGAAGAAAACAAAATAGAGGGTACCGATAAGCCTGAGCCGGTAAAATGGGAATATCGTGCCGAAAAAACAGGCACAAATGAATATAAGCTTATTTTTAGCGCAACAATCGATGAGGGCTGGCATATTTATGGCAAAGATATAAAAGGTAAAGGACCTGTTCCTACTGCCTTGAACCTTGAGAAAAATGCTAATGTTGAATTTATAGGCGATGTAGTCGAGAGCAGTTCATCTGCCGCAAACCGTTCAGAAGGCATTGATAAGACCTTCAAAATGAATGTAATCAAATTCAAAAAGGATTACACACTTACGCAGATCATAAAAGTCAAAGATACTACTCAGGCAGTAAAAGGCTTTGTAAATTTCATGGCATGCGACAAAGAAAAATGTCTGCCTCCTGCTAATATTGAATTTAGCTTTTTCGAAAAAACAAAAACAGACAGCGACTTAAAAGTTGCGGAAGGTATTGAACGCAAAAAAATAAAGGAAAGTCTTGCCATTGCCATGAAAAGTGGCGACTGTGCCACCGATGTTCCGCAAAACAACCTGAGCCTTTGGATGATTTTTGTTTTCGGATTTTTAGGCGGACTATTTGCGTTGATGACACCCTGTGTTTTTCCAATGGTTCCGCTAACGGTTTCTTATTTTACTCATCGAAGTAAAGGGAGGGCCGAAGGATTGAAAAATGCTGCCATTTATTCTCTGTCCATAATCCTAATTTATGTACTTTTGGGCATGTCCATCACCATCATTTTTGGTGACAATGCCCTCAACTGGTTATCAACGCACTGGATTCCCAATACCCTGTTCTTTGTGCTCTTTGTAGCCTTTGCAATTTCCTTCTTTGGATATTATGATATCAAACTGCCATCTTCCTGGTCGAATAATACCGACCGTGCAGCCGATCGTGGTGGCATCATCGGTATATTTTTCATGGCATTTACGCTCTCATTGGTTTCTTTTTCCTGTACGGGTCCAATTATCGGAACCCTACTGGTACAGGCAGCTGAAGGAGGACGATTGGCTCCTGCCATTGGTATGCTAGGATTTGCTACAGCATTGGCGTTGCCCTTTGGTTTATTTTCGGCCTTCCCGGGCTGGCTCAATTCATTGCCAAAATCGGGCGGTTGGATGAATACCGTAAAAGTGGTATTGGGCTTTGTAGAATTGGCACTGGCGTTTAAGTTTTTATCGAAAGCAGATTTGACCATGCATTGGGGAATTTTGAAATATGAAACTTACCTGGCTGTAACAGTACTGTGCGCATTGGGAATGGGCCTTTACCTAATGGGTTTTATCCGCTTTCCGCACGATGACAAAGGAGCAAAAATTGGTATTCCGCGCAGAACATTGGGAATTTTGTCCATTGCCTTGTCTGTTTATCTGGCCACAGGTTTTATGACCAATGCCAAAACAAATTCCTATGCCACTCCTGCATTGATGAGCGGAATTGCACCGCCAGCCTGTTATTCTTATTTTTGTCCATGCGAATGTCCTGCCGGTATTCAACAGTGTTTCAAAGACTATGAAAAAGGTATGGCCTATGCACGTTCAGTTGGCAAACCAGTCATGATTGACTTTACAGGACATGGCTGTGAAAACTGCCGCAAGATGGAAGACAATGTCTGGGTTAAAGAGGAGATCAATAAATACCTGAACAATGATTTTGTACTCATATCTTTGTATGTCGATGACCGTACCAAACTCGAAAAAGTTGAAATTGCTCCGGATGGCACCAAAATCAGAAATGTAGGGAACAAGTGGGCTGCTTTCGAAAGGGTCAACTTTGCGCAACAGTCGCAACCGCTTTATGTACTAATGGCGCCAGACGAAACAGTTTTGAATGCCCCACGCGGAAATACCCCCGATGTAAAAACCTACAGAGATTTTCTACAGTGCGGATTGGACAATTACGAAAAGTGGAAAAAAGAAAAGAAATAAATATTGATATTTTAAAGATGCTGCCTGAAAAACAGCATCTTTTTTTTAAATGCTCAATTATGCAAAACCGAATTTTCATAAGCCTTTTTTTAACCATATTCCTCAATTCTTTTTCATTTGCACAGCGCAATGAACGCGACAGTCTTCTGTCTACGCCTATCTATGATGAAATGCTCAACGCTATCAATAGTAGTGCAGAGGAGGATATCAGTCGCAGACTTTCGAAAATGAGTCTTAAAGACCTGGTCGACCGGGAAATCATTTCAAGAAAAGATATGGAAGGCCTTGCACTGCCCTTGGGCATTTATAAAAAAACAGGAAATATTGATTTTGCCGCAGGCATCTATGATATGTGGATGTCGAAAGCCCGGAATGCGCAAAAAAGCAATAGCGGAAAAATTGAAGCATCTGCAATGATTACTGCGATTGAAGCCATTGAACTTTTCAGAAACAACAAAACCACAAAAAGCGATATCAGAAATTACCGCAATACAGTGCTCGTTCCGGCTTGTGATACGATGCGAAAACTGCACGCTGAAATGCAACGGCTTTACAGTTCCGAAAGGCTTACATTTATGAATCTAATCGCCGATAATCTCTCCGCCAATATTTTGCTTGGTTATAATATTCAGGAAATGATGCCACCAACACATATGACTGCAAAGAGACAGATTGTTGATGTAAATCCGATTTTCAAAGTTTATTATTTCGACAGATTGCTTCAGGAAGCAGGTTATGAATTTATCTGCTATTTTCCTGCTAGGTATGACGGCTTACACAGTCTTGGGCCATTTCAATTTACCGATATAGCACTAAAGGACATAAAGGTTAACAGCCGTTTGATAGATAAATTTAAAATTTTCGGAAAAACAACCGATCTGAAAACTATTGAAGACCATGCACTTGCTGCTGTATTGTTTGCTTATAGCAATTGGGAAAGACTTTCCTATATTCTAAAAACAGAGGGGCTACTGAAAAATTTCAATGCCTTTTTTACAGATTTTGATACAAATAGCGAGAAGCGTAGAATACTTAGAATATTCATAGCAGGGCTAACTGCATGTATGCACCACAATCCACCAGATAGTTTCGAGGCAATCAAGAAAT
This sequence comes from Saprospira sp., assembly GCA_044379045.1. Classification (GTDB taxonomy): domain Bacteria; phylum Bacteroidota; class Bacteroidia; order Chitinophagales; family Saprospiraceae; genus Saprospira. The sequence continues at coordinate 6,180 of JBIPOO010000093.1, read as the reverse complement.
ATCTGAAACAAAATCAGGACCTCAGTAAAATGCACTACAGCTGGATCAGTAAAACTGATAGTAAACAACTGTATAAATATTACCGAAGTGCTGCCGAGGCCTACCTGATTCTGAAAGTTTATGATAAACTTTTTATGGAATAGGTATAAGTACACAAGCACAACTGATAAAAACTTTGTACACGAATACTCCTCAAGGCGAATGAAGTATTTTCATTGAACCCAAAGGCTCCGCGAAGCGAAATTATATCATTAGTAATGCCAGTATAAGGAATCGATAAAAAGCAAACATTTTCAATTTTTTCACTCAAAGGCTATAGCCTTTTGGAAAAATGCGCCGAAGGCACCGCGTCACAAGTCCGAAGCACCAGCGTATGGAAGCAGCATCGGCTGGCAATGGTATTGTTTTAATTATGGATAAATGTTGAGGAGTAATAAACTCAGGTTACAGATGCTGCTTCCGGTTTTGGGTTCCTTGCAAATAAACCATTGAATTACTATGGCTTAAGACCCAAAAACGCCTTGCTGAGGACTAGATTTTTTGTTACTTTTTTATCATGAAAAAAGTAAGAAAGAAAAAAAAGCAGACCAAATAAAAAGTTTACCAATTAACAAATCACTACACTAGTTCATTTAAAAAGGGGCAACCAAATGGCAGCCCCCTATTCTCTATCAGCTAGTAATTTTTTATTTATTTGAAAGCGTTCAAACCAGTCACATCCATACCTGTAATAAGCAGGTGAATATCGTGTGTACCTTCGTAGGTAAGTACCGTTTCGAGATTCATCATGTGACGCATGATTGGGTACTCATTCGTGATTCCCATACCACCATGAATTTGACGAGCTTCGCGGGCAATCGTCAAAGCCATGTGCACATTGTTTCTTTTTGCCATCGAAACCTGAGCAGGTGTTGCTTTGCCAGCATCCATTAGGGTACCGAGTCTCCATGTAAGCAACTGCGCTTTGGTGATTTCGGTAATCATCTCGGCTAGTTTTTTCTGTGTAAGCTGGAAACCAGCCAAAGGCTTGCCAAACTGTTCACGCTCGAGCGAATAACGCAGCGCAGAATCGTAACAATCCATAGCCGCTCCAATTGCACCCCAGGCAATACCATAACGGGCTTTGCTTAGACATGAAAGCGGACCTTTGAGGCCTTGTACGTTTGGCAATAACTGTGATTTTGGAATTCTTGCATCTTCAAACACAAGCTCGCCCGTGATTGAAGCTCTCAGTGAAAGTTTACCGTGAATTTCGGGGGCACTTACACCTTTAGTATCCATATCGACAATAATTCCGCGGATGATTCCTGCTTCGTCTTTGGCCCAAACAACCGCAACATCTGCAATTGGTGAATTGGTAATCCACATTTTGGCACCATTAAGGATATAGGCATCACCATCGTCCTTGATATTGGTAATCATAGCTCCGGGATCGGAACCGTGATCTGGTTCAGTGAGGCCAAAACAGCCGATGAATTCGCCCGAAGCAAGTTTGGGCAGATATTTCATACGTTGCTCTTCGGTTCCAAATTTATAAATTGGGTACATCACCAAAGAACCTTGAACAGAAGCTGCAGAGCGCACGCCAGAGTCTCCCCTTTCGAGTTCCTGCATCATTAGACCATAGGTTGTTTCATCAGTGCCTGCACAGCCATATTTCTGCGGCAGACTTGGACCAAAGGCACCCAAATCAGCCAAACCTTTTACAAGATGCCTTGGATAAATAGCTCTCTCGTAGCAGTCCTCGATAATTGGGGATACTTCCTGACGCACAAAATCACGAACGGCATCGCGGGCCATTTTCTGTTCGTCAGTTAAGAGTTCATCCATGTTGTAATAATCATGACCCTGAAATCTGTCCTGTTTGGCAACTCTCTTGATGGAAGCCAGGAGTTCTTCGTTTTGCATAACCGAATTTGATGTTTAAATTTTGAATTTGTAATATTTGCCCTTGTGTAATTGAGGCATTTATAAAACACAGCGCAAAACTACTAAGTTTAAATTATTTCGCAATAATTTGGCTTATGTTTATTAAAACTGAGTAAGGAAAAGAAAATGTTGCCACTTAAAGCATTCTTATAAAAAAACAAATGGCTCCTTAAAAAAGGAGCCAACCGTACCGAGCGCTACAACCGTTTATCCTTGCTTCGTTTCCGACCTGGGGAGGTTCACAGGAGCTGCACGTACAGCGGCTCCGCTGCAAAGATAATACAGTTTTATTATTTTACAATAAATTTACTTAAATAAATTAGTAGAAAGACTAAAAAAGCATTCCCAAAGCCAGGGTTGGTCTTATGAAAACATTATTGGTAGGCCCAATAATTTCGCCATTAGTGCCTGTATAGCTGTAAGATGCAGTGTGAATACCATAATTCAGCTCTAAACAAAAATGTTTTTTGCTTTTGGAAGCAAATCGTAAACCGATGGCTGGATTCAGATAAATTCCACCCTTTGCCTCAATCATTGTGGTCCCTATCCATGACATCGCATTTCTTTGCTTAGCGATGTTATAGCCTAGCCCAAAAGCATAGTATAATGAATTAGATTTTTTTAGGATATCGCCTCTTATTTCGGCGAAAACAGGAAAATGAGCCGAGTACATAAAATAATTGTGCATGTAGGACCAGCCTATGCCCCCTCCTAGCATCAGATGCCTGTTGATTGCCTTCCCTCCACTGAATTTCAGACCACAGCCAAGTGTAGGAATATCCTGAGCTCCAGACCAGGAAGCAGCCTCTCTATACCCACCTATGAAGTTAAAAAATGCTGCAAAATACAACTCATCAGTATAGAAATGCCCTTTACTAATTTCATCTTTGCGCTCCGCTCCTATTCCTCTGTTAATTTTGTCAATTTCAGAAGAATTGTATACCAAAACGCTTCCACCCTGAATTTCGAGTTTTATTTTCTCTTCAGTTTTAAATTCGATGATTTTACATTTTAAAACACTCCCATTTTTGAGGTGAACCTCATCGCTGTAGGGCATTTGTGCAGATAAATTGAAAGATAGAAGTAGAAAGAATATTACAATCAGGACTTTCATCAAGATAAGGGTTTCATTTGATTTTGAAATTGCTTTAAACAGACTGCAATATAGCTATTAGACATTAAAACGAAAAATGAAATTAAAATTCAGCAGCTTTCAGACCTGAATAAAGATGCTATATAACTGTAGACCAAGAACGTTTTTATTATAAATAGCATTCAAAAAAAATTGCATTTTGAGGAACTTTAAAAGCGGCAGCTTAGTTTAGGAAGTGAACTAACTTAGTTTACAAAACAAACAAAGTATTTTACACCACTAATAAATTTACCATGGCAGAAAACAGAGAACGCGATCTGGTATTGGCTCCCAATGAGTTTGCCTTTATATCAGACCAGACAAAGGGTAATGTAATTACCTATGTCGGACCTTACAAAACCAGTATGGCCAACACCGATAAGCCGGTGTATTTCAACAAAAAATCAAAGATGTTTGAAATCTGTGATTTAGAAAAATCCATTCAAACCTTTATTGCCTGCCCCGAGGGTTGGTACATCATTCTGAAAAATCCATCGAATGATGGAAAGCCGCCACAAATTGGCACATCGAATCAATTGTTGTCTTTAAATATTGGACGCAAGGTAAATCTTCCCGGACCAGCATTTTTTGCACTCTGGCCCGGTCAGATGGCTGAGGTGATTGAGGGTCACTTTCTGCGCTCGAATGAGTACCTGACGGTTCGTGTGTACGAGGAGCAACAGGCAAGAGAGCATTGGGCAAATGCTGTCATCACTCCTCAATTGACAAATCCCGAAGGGATTGAAGACAACAATAATAATCTGGATATCGATACCATAGATGCAAGTAAACTCACGATGGGGCAGTTGCTCATCATAAAAGGTACAGACGTTTCATTTTACATTCCGCCTACCGGTATTGAAGTTGTTAAGGACGAAAAAAGTCTTGAATATGTCAGAAAGGCAGTTACGCTTGAGCGTCTGGAATACTGTATACTTTTGGATGAAGATGGAAATAAACGTTATATTCAGGGTCCGGCAGTAGTTTTCCCAAATCCAACAGAGAAATTTGTCGAAAAGAATGGAACACGCAAGTTCAAAGCTATCGAACTGAATGAAAACAGCGGTATTTATGTAAAAATCATTGCACCCTACGAAGAAAATGGTAAGCAATTCAAGGTTGGCGATGAGCTTTTTATCACTGGCAAGGAACAGATGATTTATTTTCCGCGCCCTGAGCATGCTTTGATAAAATACGGCGAGCAGGATATTTACTATGCGGTGGCCATTCCTCCAGGCGAAGGAAGATATTACCTTAACAGAAATAGTGGTAAAATTGCACTAAAACAAGGCCCCAGTATGTTCCTGCCTGACCCCCGCGAGGAAGTTATCGTGCGCAGGGTTTTGAGTCCAAAACAGGTAAGGCTTTGGTTCCCAGGCAACGAGGAGGCAGTTCAATACAACTTAAAACTTCAGGAAATATCTGAAAGACAGCAGGAAACCCGCAGCAAGGAAGAAAGCTTGAAACTTTCTCAAAGTCCGGCTATATTGGATGTCAATTTGAAAGAAAATGATGAAAATGCTTTTGAGGGAATCGTTGGCAGCAGCTTTTCGAGAAGTACCAGTTTTACAAAGCCTAGAACCATTACGCTGAATAATAAGTACGAAGGTGCTGTTACGATTGATGTGTGGACAGGCTATGCTGTGCTTGTAACAAGCAAAACCGGGGAGCGAAAAGTGGTAGTGGGTCCGGCAACATATCTTTTGGAATATGATGAAGTATTGCAGCCGATTGAGTTATCTACAGGAACTCCAAAAAATGATAACAAACTCTTTAATACTGTGTATTTGAGGTCATTGAACAACAAGGTGTCGGATATAGTTAGTGCCGAAACTAAGGACTTTTGTAACATCGATATAAAAATGTCTTATCGGGTAAATTTCACGGGTGAACCCGAAAAGTGGTTCAATGTTGAGAACTATGTAAAATTTCTGACTGATCATTTGCGCTCTGTTGTTCGAAATGCTTTGAAACAATATTCTGTATCTGAATTTTATGCAAATGGAATCAGTATCATGCGCGATATTATCCTTGGTCCAAAAAAGGATGCCGAAAATGGCCGTCTAGGCTGGCTTTTCCCCGAGAATGGCATGCATGTTTATGAGGTAGAAGTGTTGGATATTGAAATTCAGAATCTGGACATTCAAAATCTGCTCTTCGAGGCTAAACATGAAGAAATTCGTAAAAATCTGGATCTTACGAGCAAAGAAAAGGACTTGGTTTACACAGTAAAGTCTGAACAGATTTCCAGAGAAATTTCCGAGACAAAGTCCTTGACCAAGAAATACGGAATCGAACTTGAAAAAAGTGAACAGGAAAAGCAATTGGAGCTCAATCTTACTAAATTGAATGCCGAACTTAAGGTACAGCAGGAGCAATTGGCTAAGGTTTTAGACGAGCAGAGCCGACAACTCGAAATTAACAGGCTGAAATTATCGAAAGATAAGGAAACACAGGAACTACAGCTGTTGATTTCTGAAAAACTCATGGAACAGCGTTTGCGTGAACTGCAGGCTCAGGTTGATGCTGTGGTGAATAAGGCCGAGGCAGTAAGTCCTGACCTGATTGCTGCACTGCAAGCCTTTGGAGATAAAGCACTTGCAGAAAAAATGGCCGAAACTATGGCGCCGCTCTCTATCATAGGTGGAAAGAGCATTGTCGAAGTCTTTGCCAATTTATTACAGGGAACACAGCTGGAAAAGGTGCTGAGACTAAATGCAGCTGAGAAAGCAGAATAGCATTATTTCTATATTTTTAAAGACACCGGGTTCATAAAATCCGGTGTTTTTTTATACATATCAAATGGAATAAAAGTGCTGAAAAGTTGAAAATAGACTTGATTTTACGAATTAAATGCTGTATATTCGCTTTTTGCAAATTTGAAAGATAAATAAATGATTTGGCAGTATGGAGACACCCAAAGAATATAAAAATGAAGTTAAGTCGATGAAAGTAGAAGAGCCGGACATTGCTGGCAACTACAACTATGCAGATTATCTGCAATGGACCTTTGACGGCATGGTGGAACTGATCAATGGTAAGATTTTCAAAATGTCGCCGGCGCCAAGTTCATCTCAACAAAGCATATCAGTAAATTTTACCGTTGAAATCGGAGGATT
>JBIPOO010000092.1:0-13907 GCA_044379045.1 Saprospira sp. | reverse complement strand
TAAATCCTCCGTTGCAGGCGCCGCCGACAGATGGAAAAATCTTCATGGTCAGATTCAGGATAAATATATCAACGCCAAAAGTACCAGAATTAACGAGAATGCAGCACTCTGGCTCTTTGTCCGAGCGCAATTTGTGGCCTGGCTTATGGGTAAAAATGATACCATGTTCAAAGACGAAGTAATTGATGCCATGACTGACTACAAAATTATGAATGATGCCGGTGTTGAATGGGAAAAGGGTGTCGGTACTGATATTGCAAAATCATTAGGATGGTTATTGGGCGGTTGGGCAAGTTTCGGTTTGGATAAAAAGGTAAAAAAATTGAAAGATTGGGCTGGTTCAGAATCAGGAAAACTACAAGATGAAAAGTTATGGATTGGTGTATTTAATTAATTTCTCCTTTAGTGGTTTATTTGAGTACATATATAGAGCGCTTATTCTTCACAAATAGTTTTATTTTTTATACACTTTTGCACTTTTTTTCCGAATATTGTCAAAAATGTATTTATGGAAAGAAGAATCGGCTGCCTACTCATTACCAACCGTGGTGAAATCGCTAGAAGAATTATTAGTACTTGTCGAAAATTGGGCATAAAATCGGCTGTAATTTACAGCAGTGCAGATTCGGAAATGCCTTTTGTACGCGAAGCAGATGTAGCTGTTTTATTGGAGGGCAATCAACTGTCCGAAACTTATCTGAATACAGCTAAAATACTTGAGGCAGCACGACTGATAAAAGCAGATGCAATTCATCCTGCTTACGGATTTTTGAGCGAAAATGCAGATTTTGCTAAATGCGTTATAGATGAAGGTCTCATTTGGGTCGGCCCTAATCCAAAAGCCATAGCGCAAATGGGATTAAAGGCCAATGCCAAGGAAATTGCCGTTTCTGCCAATGTTCCTGTCATAGCGGGCTACAGTGGGTCGGAGCAGGGTATTGAGTTTCTTTACAACAAAGGTATCGAAATTGGTTTTCCTTTACTGCTGAAAGCTTCTGCCGGTGGTGGAGGTAAGGGAATGCGCATTGTACATGATGCTCAGTTTCTTGAAGATGCTATCAAAGGGGCTGCCCGCGAGGCAGAAAAAAGCTTTGGAAACCCATCTCTGTTGATTGAACGTTATTTTCCTTCGGCTCGTCATATCGAAATTCAGGTATTGGGCGATAAACATGGAAATGTCATTCATCTGTTCGAGCGTGAATGCAGTATGCAGCGTCGTTATCAGAAAATCGCCGAAGAGTCACCCTCGCCTGCGCTGAGTGAAGATTTAAGAAAAAAAATAGCAAATTCGGCACTGAATCTTTGTCGGATAATAGGCTATGACAATGCCGGAACAGTAGAGTTTATCTATTCTGAAAATGATGGGTTTTATTTTCTTGAAGTCAATACCCGACTTCAGGTTGAACATCCGGTAACAGAAGTAATCTGCGGTATAGATTTGGTCGAATGGCAAATCAGAATTGCTGAGGGTGAAAAGTTGACACTTAAACAGGAAGATATCAGTCAAAAAGGCTATGCCCTTGAATGCAGGCTCTATGCTGAAAATCCCCTAAATAATTTTCTTCCGGCTACAGGTAAAATCTTCGATTGGTACGCACCTGAAGAAAGTGGAATCAGAATAGACGCAGCAGTAGAAAAAGGTTCTGATATTGGCATCATGTTCGATCCAATGATCGCTAAAATCATTTGTCATGACAAAGACCGTTTTTCAGCAATTAGAAAAATGTCATATTATTTGAAAAAATTCCGATGCCAGGGATTACAAACCAATCAGCTCTTCTTGATAAAACTGATGCAAAATCAACATTTTATCAATGGAGATTATGACACGCATTTTATCTCAGATGTATTCCCACTCGAGCAGGAACTAAATATTTCACGAGAACAAATATTCGAATCGACATTGGCAGTCTTACTGTTTAGAATTTATAAAAGAAATCAACTTAAAGATTTTCCGCAGATTCCATCGGGTTGGAGAAATAACTATTTTCAAGACCAAAAGGAATCTTTTTTTGCAGCTGGCGAAGCAATAGAAATCAACTACCGTCTAGTATCGGATAAAGAATTTGTCGTAAAATACGATCAGCAAACATATGTCGTTATGTTAACCGCCATTATTGGTAATGAGATTAAATATGTATTGAATAATTGTCAACAAAGTTTTTTTGTTGCCGATTATGATGAAAAATCATATTTTGTTCATCATCCAGATGTAGCTTCAATCGAAATTCAGCTAAAAGATCGCTATCCGGTAAAAAAACAGGAAAAAATCAAAGGTGCTTATGAAGCTCCAATGCCAGGAGAGATTTTAAAAATTTTAGTTAGTCCTGGACAAGAGGTTGATGAGGGAAGCCCGCTTATAATTTTAGTTTCTATGAAAATGGAAAATACAGTTTCGGCTGCAGCGGCAGGAATTGTAACCGAAATTTTTGTAAAAGAAGGCGAATTAGTTTCTGCATCGAAACTACTTTTAAGTCTTACTGAAAAAACATCATCGCATGCCGACTAAGCTGCATTATATTCGTTTTGGAAGCGGTTCGCGTACATTGATAGCATTCCATGGATTTGCTGACCGGGCTGAACTATTTTTAAATTTAAGGGATGCGCTCGAAGATAGGTTTACTGTTATAGCTATTGATTTGCCTTTTCACGGTCAGAGCCTTTGGTCAAGTTCGGATTTTAATCCCGAAGAAATAAGAGATGCTGTTTCGGAAATTCTTGTGAAGGAAGGTGTTGACGGCGGATTTACGTTGATGGGACATAGCATGGGAGGTAGAATAATATTGGCACTAACTCCATATTTTAAAGAAAGTATTGAATCTTTTATTATGTTGTCGCCTGCAGGATTTCAAGGTGCATTGTCAGATTCAAAGTTGCTTTTTCCAAAGTTCATTCGAAAATTTCTTAAAAAGCTTACTTCTAAACCTTTTTTTATCATTGCAATTTTTCGCCTTGGTAAATTTTTAGGAATTATAAACAGAGGAACCCTTAATTTTCTGAGAAAGCAATTCGAATTTCCTGAAAGAAGAAAAAGGCTTTTCGATTGTTGGATTTCACTTTACAACTTTCCAATTGATTTAAAATCATTTAAAAAAAATCTAATTGAAAAAAAGGTGAAATTACATTTTTTTTACGGCAGTCAGGACTATATCACCCCTGCTAAATATGCTAAGAAATTTATTTCTGATATTCCGCAGGGAAAACTCACAATGGTTAATGACGGGCATTATTTCCTAAAAGCTCCACTTGTAGAAGTTTTAAAGACAGCTGAAATCTGACAAAAGCGCACTCGGCATATTTATTGAAATTCAGCAGTGTAAACAATTATAAAACTACCGAATATTCGGCACTTCAGCAAATTACCCAGGAGTTTTTCTAACTTTTACATTGGTAAATTGTTTCTTGAACTGACATATTGGCTGATTTGATGACAAAATTATATAAATTAAAATGCAAAGCAGAAAAGACAGATTGGGTAAAAATGAAGATATGGATGCCCTTCCAGTTTTAGACATGGATAAGGCAGAAGACGACAAAATGCAGCAGGAAGTTTATGATCCAATACTAGCCGTTCTTCCACTAAAAAATATGGTATTGCTTCCGGGTATTGTATTACCAATTACAATTGGCAGGGAAAAATCTCTTGCTGCTGTAAACAATGCTTACAATGGCAATAAAACCCTGGCTGTAACTGCTCAGAAAAGTGCAGATGTCGAAGATCCTGAATTAGATGATATTTTTGAAACAGGTGTTGTTGCGAAAATCATCAAGCTCATTAAAATGCCTGACGGAACGTCTACGGCAATTTTACAAGGGAGACGACGTTTTAGGATTTTGGGGCTTTCGAGCAAGGAGCCATATTTAACCGCTGAGATTGATGCGCTCAATGATATTCCTTTTACCAACGAGCTGGAATTGAATCTATTGATAAGTGCCATGAAAGATATGGCATCTAAAATTGTTGAGCTTTCTCCCCATTTGCCAAAAGAGGCAATGACCATGTTGAAAGGAATTTCAAATCCAAATTTTCTAATGCATTTTATCGCTTCAAACCTGAATATTGAAGTACCCGAAAAGCAACAGATTATTGAAACTACTGATTTAAAGGAGAGAGCTGAGTTGATATTGTCAATGATGTCTAATGAACTCAGAATGTTGGAATTGAAATCAGAAATAGAGGATAAGGTACGCAATGATATGGAAAAACAACAACGCGACTTTATTCTAAATCAGCAAATGCGTGTAATTCAGGATGAATTGGGCGACAATTCGCAAGAAGACATAGAAGAACTTAAAAAAAGAGCTACTGAAAAGAAATGGCCGCAATATGCCAAAGATAAATTTGACAAGGAGATAAAGAAACTTCAGCGCATGAATCCGATGGTGCCTGAGCATTCCATCACTATTAATTATCTCGAACTCATGCTCGATTTGCCTTGGGATACTTATACCGATGATAATTTTGACCTTGATTTTGCTGAGGATATTTTAAGCGCGGATCATTTTGGATTAGATAAAGTAAAGGACCGTATTACCGAATATCTAGCTGTACTTAAATTGCGTCAGGATATGAAAGCGCCCATACTGTGTCTGGTTGGCCCTCCCGGTGTTGGAAAAACTTCATTGGGCAAATCTATTGCAAAGGCTTTGGGTCGTCAGTATATTCGTATGTCTCTGGGCGGTTTACACGATGAGGCTGAATTGCGCGGACATCGTAAAACTTATATCGGAGCTATGCCCGGACGAATTTTACAGTCTTTGAAAAAAGCAGGGGCGTCAAACCCAGTATTTATTTTGGATGAAATCGATAAAATTGGCAATAGTTTCAGAGGCGACCCATCATCGGCATTGCTTGAAATCCTTGATCCGGAGCAGAACAATAGTTTTTATGACAATTATCTCGAATTGGAATACGACCTCTCAAAGGTACTTTTTATAGCAACATCCAATTCCTTATCTAGTATTCAGCCTGCCTTGCTCGATCGTATGGAAATTATTGAGGTTAGCGGATACTCGGTTGAAGAAAAAATGGAAATAGTCAAGCGACACCTTATTCCCAAACAGTTGAAGGAACACGGTCTGGAAGAAAAACATTTTGAAATTGAAGCCGATGCACTCTTAGGATTGGTTAAAGATTATACCCGCGAGTCGGGTGTACGTTCACTCGAGCGTGAAGTGGCAAGGCTTATGCGTTTCGTGGCAAAAAAAGTCGCTATGAATGAGCATTATAGTGCTATTATTAAAGCGCATGACCTGGAACCTATTCTTGGGGCAAAAAAAGTGGTCATGGATATGTACGAAGAGAAACAAGGCGCTGGAGTAGCTGTTGGTTTGGCATGGACCCAGGTTGGTGGCGATATTCTTTTCATAGAGGCAAGTCTCAGTAAAGGCAAAGGTAAACTTATACTCACCGGAAGTTTAGGCGATGTGATGAAGGAATCTGCTTCTGCTGCTTTGAGTTATTTGCGTGCAAATTCTAATCTGCTTGGCATACCGGTTGAAAAATTCGATGAAACTGATGTGCATATCCATGTGCCTGCAGGTGCAATACCAAAAGATGGTCCTTCGGCTGGTATAACAATGCTAAGTGCCCTTGCATCGGCGTTTACAGATAAGCCACTTCGTCCTTACACAGCTATGACCGGTGAAATTACCTTGCGCGGTAGAGTGCTGCGCGTTGGGGGAATCAAGGAAAAACTACTTGCAGCCAAGAGGGCAGGAGTGAAGGATATCATTCTGTGTTTTGATAACAAGCAAGATGTAGATGAAATCAATAAAGAATATCTCGATGGGCTAAATTTTCACTTTGTGCACCGAATGGAAGAGGTTTTGGATTTTGTACTTAACAGTAAGTAATTTTAATTCTCAAATTGTATCAATATGAATGTAATTATAAGCGGCGCTTCAAAAGGCATTGGCAGGGCATTGGCAGAACTTTTTGCATCTAAAGGTGCTAATCTGGCAATTTGCGCCAGATCTGTCGAAGATATTGGAGCATTTGGAAATGAACTGGCTGAAAAGTACAAAAACCAACAGTTTATCGCTGTGGCGGCCGATATGTCGAAAAAAGATTCTATTGCAAATTTTGCAGCTGAAATTCGTCAGCACTGGAGTCGCATTGATATACTTATAAATAATGCAGGTGTTTTTATTCCTTGTCCACTTGCCGATCCAAATACAGTTGATGCTTTTGAACAGATGATGGATACAAATCTATATAGTGCTTATTATTTGACACAGGAAACATTGCCATTGATGCTTCCGCACAAATCGGGGAATGTTTTTAATATCTGTTCAATTGCCAGTATTATGCCTTATGGGGCCTATGCTGTTTCGAAACATGCCATGCTTGGTTTTTCAAAGGTGCTGAGAGAAGAAATGAAAGATAAAGGTATCAGAGTAACGGCAATATTGCCCGGAGCAACGAGAACAGCCTCATGGGATGGCAGTCCACTTCCCGAAGAAAGATTTATGAAAGCTGAAGATATTGCCGAAGCAGTATGGGCTTGTTATAATCTCAGTTCGCAAACAGTCGTAGAAGAGATGATTCTCAGACCTCAATTAGGGGATTTATAATTGATTCTAAATTATATTTCCAAAGTTTAATCATTCTAAATTTAATTTTCTATTTTTGGTTTGTAAGATTGCTTATTACTCTAAATCAACCTTAAATATGTATTGGATTATCATTGTCATTGCCCTATTACTAGTGGTAGCTGCAGCCTTTTTTTTAATTAAATTTTTAAGAAATGTACAGCCCGACGAGGCTGAATTAATTGAAGATTTAAAAGAATTGAAAGCTTCGATAAAAGAATTCAAAGGCGGTTTGGTATCATTCGATAAGGGAATCTCCGCTCAGGAGATGGACCAGATTGTTGAAAAAAGCAATCAAAGAAGCGGCAAGGGAGTGTATATGTCGCCTGACAGTAATCCAGTTTTTGCCTATGCATTCCGAAATTATATAGGGCCGACAAAAAATAATCTTATTTACGTGATTAGTAACGATCACGAATACGTTTTTATAACAAATTCCAAAGGTACTGAAATCAGTATTGATGGAAAAAAAGTTGGTCTTCTGCGCAGCAATGGAAAGATGTATGACATCAGAAATAATGAGGTAGCCAGCATTGAACGCAATAGCATGACTGCAAGCAATATTTTGAAAATTGACAACAAAGAAGTTGCAAAGATTGCCTTGCCGGAAAACATCGGCAAAATCGAAGCTGTTGAAATTACAGGCACTAATTTAAACACTGAAGAAACAGAAATGATTCGCACCCTATCAATAGTTGAATTAATCAGCAGTCAGAAAGAGTTTCAGGTTTAGTTTCTTAAATATGTTCTATTCCAACTTTTCCAATCCAGAGTTTCTCAATAGTTTCGGGGGATAGTTTTTTTACTTTATGATAGCCCTTAAAATATAACTGATCCTTGTAGAAACCACCTTTTACAGCAGTGTCGGTTAAACCTCTTTTTACACGCATTGCAATTTCCCATGAATCGTTTTCTGTGGTATATTTTCTGAGATTTGTGTAAACATCAAAAAGACTGCCCTCGTCTGCCCAAATACAGCCCAAAACCCGAAGTGCATATTTTTTTAAGTCACTAATCTGTAAAACATTGTTTTTCTCTTCGTTGTAGATTGCAAGACCTTCTTCTGTCTCCAGGTAATCGGGGAAGCCATGTCGATATAGCGCGTAAGGCTGTTTGCTGCCATTTTCGAAACGCTGAATATGGGTAAAAATCTCGTGTACTTTTAAGCGTTCAATTTCTGACATTTTAAAATTATAACCTTCTCTGATTGATAATTCTTTTCGAAGAGAAGATACCATTGCTTTTGCTCCTATTGGTTTTAAAACTACCTGCCAACCTTCAAAGGCAGCATCTTTCAAGGTCTTTTCAAAAATAATTCTGGCTTCCTCGGCCGAAACTGTTTCATCGTTAACATTAGCGGTCTCGCTTTGGTTGCTATTGACTAATTCTTCAGCCAGTAATCGATATTCTAATGAAGGCAAAGGATAAAGTTGAGAAATCAAAACTGGGAAATTAAGCTCATCTCTTTGCATAAAGGTAGATAGCCATTTTTTCTCTTTATTAAAATGGCCCTCGTAATGAAGACATATAGAAGCATCTTTTGGTGTGTTTTGAAAGGCATCTTCTAGCTTTTCAATATCTGAGCTGCTTCTGGTATGTTTATAGCTGAATAGCGGATTATAAATTTCCCCATTTTTTAAGGCGGCAAAGAACTTTTCTTTTTCCTCGCTAATGTTTGTTGGCGTAACGTCTGAAAATAAATCCAGTTCCTTCAGGCAATTCCAGTAATGTTCTTCCATTAGAAATTTTCTTTTATTGTTTCACTTAAAATATAGATGCTTTTATAATATATTTCTTTTTCTTCCTTCAGAAGATTAGCCGAAATATTTATTTGAAACACATTTACGTTTAATTTTTTTTGAATATAATGCATAAGATGGTAATCAACTGAAATTCCATAATCTTCATGAATCCCCAAACTCATCTCATCTTCAGAAAGTTTTTTATTAATCTCATCAGCGAATTTAGCAAGAGTTTCGATTGGTTTAAAACTGCTGCCATCTACTAATAATGCTTTATCTCCGGCTTTTCCTCCGTTTAACAATTCAAAAGTATGGCCTTTAGATGCTTTTGCAGCAAAGATGATAAAGGTTTTTGTGTTGGGTGAAATTGTATTTAAATCCGCTTTAAATGTGTTGATTGCGTCAATTTTGCTTTCTTCGAAATACTCCTTGTTTTCAACAAAATCTAACACTTTTTGTGGGTTGAAATCAGATTTTGAAAATTTTTCAATACTGAGATAGTTAGCGTTCAGCCGTTCTGAAATCGCATGTGTAAAATGTCCAAGAAAGGGTTGGTCATTTGAAAGAGGTGAAATAACTGTGAAATTTGACTTTTTATTTATAAATGTACCATAAATTCTATTGTCCTCATAGAATTCTGCCACAATATTTTCTGATTTTGTGCCGCTTGGTGAAATTACATTCAAGGTTCTGATTCTCAAACCTGTATGTCTGTCTATGATTGCTGCAATGTCATCATCTGTCAGATTTAGTCTGAATTTTAAATCATTGTAAGTGAGAGATTTCCTTCTTACTGTTTCCTGATCATATTTCTTTTTATTCCGCATTACTTCCGCCATATGGTCTCTTGAAAAAACATCTTTAACCAGGGTAATATCCTCCAAGGCCTTTTTCTCTTTTAGCCTTTTTTCAATTTCTTCTACAAAACCCGAACCTATAATGCCTGCAGGTAAGGCAAAAATTGCGATGCCAAGGATACCGTTCATTGTAGCCAAGATCTTACCAGTGACAGTAAGCGGTACAAAATCGCCATAACCTCCAATGTCACCGATAAACTTTGCAAGTGACCATAAAAGTGCCTGACTAATACTGGTAAATTGTGAATTTTCTATTTTATGTTCCGAATAATAAAGTGCTATTGATAATAAAAGGGCAAGGAAGAATATCGATTGCATAGAAATGAGCAGAATATTCTTTTTGTTTTTTAAGGAATTAACCATTAATTCTACAGAGGGGAAATAACGAAGGATTTTGAAAATCCTTAATACTCTAAGCGCCTTCCAAAGGGGAGAAATACTCATTCCGAAAATACCGATAAAAAAAGGTATTATCGCAATAATATCGACCAGATTATAAAAATCCAAAAAATAGCTTTTGTAAGCACTAAAACCCTTAAACGTTGAATCAGTCTTAATCTTAATGTAAATTCTTAAAACAAATTCAATCAAAAAGATACAACTGGTAATCGCAAAAACAAGATGTAGGTAAAATTCATAGGCGCTGAATGAGGGTTCAGAACTTAATATTATTTCAAGTGTAGAGATGAGTATTAAAGCAATGATAAAACCGTTTACAGTACGATAAGCCTGGGAGCTGTTATTACCTTCTCTGAATGCTTCTTTAAAATATGTTATAAATGCTTTGGTCATGGTTTATGATCTTGTATATCTTTGGTTGTTTAAATGTTCTCAGTTTAGAATGTAATTCCAGAATCTGTAAATTACAAAATTGATAATAATTTTTGTGATTTTTACTTTGCGGGGGGTATATTTGAAAATTAAGAATTGTGAATTTAAAACGCTTCAATTAATGTTCTAATTATGGTCTAACAGACAGGTGTTTTAGCGATTTAACCATTCGAACCAAACCTTCTGGTCGATCAGCGGAATATTGTTCAATCGGCAAACATTCATCGTATGTCCGGTCCCGCCCGAATCGGGATCATTCAGATCGGTGTAAAAGATACCAAAACTTGCTGGTTTTATGGTTTCAGTACCAAGCACCTTAACTGTGTCGCGAATGATATAAGCGGCTTTTATGGTATTTCGGTTCTTAATGCCCGAAACAAAATCATCAATGAGCTTGACAGTTTTTTTATTGGCTTTCGACTGATAAATCAATTCATCTTCTGCTGCAAAATTGATGTTGTCTAATGAAAAAGTTTCATATGCAAGGTTTTGCTTGTTGCGGTGTCCATTGTAGGGGGTAATCACCTGAAGTCTTTTTTTGTCAATAGAACAGACCCCATGCGAGAATAAATCATCAGATCCTTCTGCATTTCCGCTTCTGAAAATCATTTTCGAAGTACTCGATGCCAAAAGCTTTCCAAGAGCAATTAGTTTTTCTTTGTCTTCGTTCAACACTTTTCTTTTGCCCTCTAGCAAAACAATACTATTTTCTCTGTCAAATTTTTCTATAAATTCTTGAAGTGTCATATTATACTTAGATTGTTATAAACTCCAAATAAAATTAGAATAAAGATTTATGGACGAATGCTTGTGCTAAGGAATTTATCATTTTGTAAAGATATAAAATTTGCAAAAAGATTAAGTAGATTCCTTTTTCAAACTGTTCTTTTTATAATTTTTCCACTTTTTTGTTTAATTAACTTATCTTGCGTTTCAAATTGAATTTTGATGAAATTTGTTGCATTTTTTACGCTTATTTTGCTCAATTTCATAGTTATGTGCGTCTCAGCACAGCAACTACCACTTTTGAGCGAATATAATTATAACGGATTCTTGCTCAATCCTGCAATGATGGGATGGGAGAGTAGTACAGCTATTTCAGCCGGCTATCGACATCAGTGGACAGATATGCCCAATGCTCCTCGTACAGGAAACATCGCCTTTAATCATTTTGCCGAAGATAAAAACATGGCTTATGGTGGCTACTTCGTGCACGATAAAACAGGGCCTACCTCCTTTACTGGAATTACGCTCAATTATGCATATCATATTCCGTTCAAATCGGAGAAAAACGGGGAGTGGAAACGCAACAGACTCTCTATGGGTATCTCTCTTTCAGGTCTGGGTTACAGATTGCGCGGTGCCGATCTCAGATATCTCGATGCCGATGACCCACTCATCATCAGTAACAATGAATCGCAGTTTATGCCCGATGCAGGAGCAGGTATTTTTTATTACAATGATCTTTATTACATAGGTTTTTCGGTACCGCAAATGATATCTATGCGTGTAAAATTCAGCGATGATCTGGCTTTGTCGACCATACGCAGAGTAGCGCATTTTTACGTGCAGGCAGGCGGGAAATTCAGAATTCAGGATTATTCAAAAAGATCTGATCACCGGCACTATATCATGCCAACCTTCTGGATAAAAAATGCACCTTCTTCTCCGCTCAATTTTACTGCCTCTGCACATTATCTATACGATGATCTGCTAAGAGCCGGCATGGGGATAAGTTCTGACGGAACAATGATGGGCGATTTTAGCATCTATTTCATGAAAAATTATCGTATAGGCTATGCTTTTAGTTTTGCGCTCAATAGTCTTTCCCCACAGTTGGGTACTAATCACGAAATTCTATTTGCCTATGTTTTTCAAAGTAGCGGTAAAGGCTGGTTTTTGCCGAAGGTTGAATAGATAAGCAATTTAATCGTGAACCACTACTAATCCATAGTGACCAACATCGTAGCCGCTATGGAACTCATAAGCAGTAACAACAATTTTATACTCTGAATATTCCGTTGGTTTTAAGGACACGGCAGCTATGTCACCAGACTCGTCGTCTTTTGTTACAAGAACCCAATCGTTGCCTTCTTTTTTGAATACAGCCAAATCGACATCCTTAATTCTGTTGCTGGCTACAGCAACTATATCGTAAGAAAAAGATGGGTCTAAATTTCTGACGGTTTCTTTTGATGTTCTTATGATGTCAGCCTCAATTCTTACTACTTCCAAATCTCTTTCTTCTGCTGCATCAATTACAATTTGAAGTTTACCCAAAATTCCATCACTGCCCATTGAACGGTTTTGGGCATTGCTTATTGTTGCGCAAAAAATAAAAATTGCCAATAAAATATTTTTTGTATACTGCTTTAAAGTGCTCATTATGATTAAAATTTAAAAATAATTAAATTGATAGTTGTTTAAAGTGCAACATAAAGTTTAAACAAAGATGTATAATATTTTTTAGAAAACTTATAATAACACAATGTTTTTGAGTTGTATTTTTAGTTAAATTTTATGGGAAAGATGGACGGCTTTTTAGTTTGCCCTTTTGCTTTTTATATGTTTTCTATTGCAAGTATGTTAATATTAATTGTTTAGCTGTCAGATGCAAATAATTGCTGTTATAGCTTTTAGGTAAAATATAAAGAAACACTTTACATTGTCAACATTCATTTTAGACTAATTCTTTTAAACTATTGTAGCATTTTCAAAATAGTTTGAGTAATTTTGCGGCGTCAAAAATTATCATTACAATAAAACAAAAGAAATGGCTACGAACAGAACTTTCACTATGATTAAACCCGACGCAGTGCGCGACGGACATATTGGTGCAATCCTAAATCAAATTACAGAAAATGGTTTCAGAATTGTAGCAATGAAAATGACTCAGCTTTCAAAGGCCTCTGCAGAAAAATTTTACGCAATTCATAAAGAAAGACCTTTTTTTGGCGAGTTGGTAGAGTTTATGACATCGGGTCCAATTGTAGCTGCTATCCTCGAAAAAGATAACGCAGTTGAAGATTTTCGCAAACTCATTGGTGCTACTAATCCTGCACAGGCCGAGCCTGGAACCATCCGCGCCCGTTTTGCAAAAAGCATTGGCGAAAATGCTGTTCATGGATCAGATTCTGATGCTAATGCACAGATTGAAGGTAATCAGCATTTCAGCGGTTTCGAACAGTTTTAATGCATAAGTAAATCAATCAAAAACCTCCTTTCATTCATTTTGAGAGGAGGTTTTTTGATTTTATGAATATTATTTTCTATTAGTACCATACAAAATTTTTGGACTACATGACTGTAATATTTTTTAGATGACTGAGTCTGATTATCTTTACATCGAAAAAAAAAGAAGATGAAATTTACACTTGAACATACAGATAGCAAATCCAGCGCAAGGATTGGAACCTTGGAAACTGCACACGGAAATATTCCAACGCCAATTTTTATGCCCGTTGGTACTGTAGGAACTGTCAAGGCAGTTCATCAGCACGAATTGGTGAATGAGATTGAGGCCAAAATTATATTGGGAAATACGTATCATCTATATCTAAGACCAGGGACTGAAACCCTTGAAAAAGCCGGAGGATTACATAATTTTATGGGTTGGAAAGGCCCAATACTGACCGATAGCGGTGGGTTTCAGGTGTTTTCGCTTGCCCATCGCCGTAAAATTAAAGAGGAGGGTGCTACATTTGCATCTCATATCGACGGGAGTAAACATCTTTTTAGTCCCGAATCGGTCATGGATATTCAAAGAAGTATCGGTGCTGATATTATCATGGCATTTGACGAGTGTACGCCTTATCCATGTGATTATAAATATGCCAAAAATTCTATGGAGCTTACGCACCGCTGGCTCGCACGTTGTTATAAG
>JBIPOO010000333.1:0-3974 GCA_044379045.1 Saprospira sp. | reverse complement strand
CCAATGAGAATAATAGAACCCTGCACAATACCACCACCCAATACCCGGTCGAGTTCTAAATCATTGCTGCTTTGACGAATAGTATTGTCGGCACCTACCTGGTCGATATGTATTGGCTTGGGATGTTCATTTTTTTTAGTTTTATTTTGATTCCAAACCTTTTTGAGCTCTTCTTTTGCAGTAGGTTTAACAACTAATTCTTCCTGAATTGTATTCCATTCTCCACAAGAAGAACACCTCCCCTCCCATTTTGGCGATTCAACACCACAACTGTTGCAAAACCATAATTTTTGTGCTTTCGCCATTTGTTAAAATTTGTAGTTTGATTAAAAATTTAAAGAATTTTAACAAAAATTAGAAAAAATCTTATAATTTTTAAAACTTTTTTAAGTTTTACTAACTAACAATAAAATATTTTCATACTTTTGTCTTGTATCCTTGTATGTAAAAATACAATATTTGAGACCACGACAGACCTACTAAGACCATCCTCATCAAATGAGGGTGGTTTTTTTGTTTGTGACTGATTAAATTTATTCAAAAACTGAAATCCGAAATTCAACGCCATGAATAGATTATTTTTAATCCTACTATGTATATTTTGCTTTGAAACAATCATCGCTCAAGATTTGATATATAAAAAAGATGAGAAAATTATTGCAGGCAAAATATTATCAATTGACAGTAATGCAGTAAAATTTCAGGAAATATCGTCGCCAAAGGAACAGACCATATCAATTTCACTAGATGATATTAGAGAAATAAAATTCGACTACAATAACAATAAGTTTCAGCCAAAAAACATTACAGATTACAGAAGAGCAAAAAATGCTGTTTCTTTTGGTTTAGGTGGTACAGGTGGTATACTTTCGGTAAACTATGACAGAGTCTTGTTCGAAACTCCAAATTTCTTTTTAAGTTCAAAGATTGGGCTTGGTTCATGGCTTAGTCAAACGAATATCAATGCTCATGTTTCAGGTAATTTTAATTTTGGTGGCACAAGGCATTATCTTGAATTGGGCTTGGGCGGAGCGGTAGGATTGGGCCAATTTAACAAATACTATCGATACTATGCTTCTTTGCCAATCATCGGATACAGGTTGCAACCAAAATCAGAAAAATTCTTTTTCAGAGTTTATGGCTGCACCTTTGTATTGATTCAAGATGCAGCCAACAACAACATTTCTGTACCAACTTTGGCGATAGACCTGGGCTTTAGTTTTTGAGAAAAAACCATTTAACTTTTTTTAACTTCCCTTTCCACAACTATTCTGGTAGATTTTGACAAGTTCATCAGTTGCGCTGTCATTTCATCGCTCAAATCATTCAGATCAAAAGTCATTTTTAAAAGTCCTTTTGCATTTTTATCCTTTAACTCCAGAAGTTTTTCCAGCTTTGGATTTTCCAGTATTTCCTCATCATCAGAAATAAGTTCAGGTAAAACTATTTTTTCGATAATTTTCTCAATTACAGGATATTTTACCGATGGAGCTTCCGTTTCATTTTTATACCTCAATAATTGCAGCAACATCAATTCAGATAGCGTATTTCTGCTTGAAACATCAAAAAGTGCCTCTTCAATATTTTTGCACTGGCTATTTACGAAGGCTATTTTATCATAAACAACTGCATTGCCCATCCTTAAAATTTTTATAACCTGATCCATAAATCTTAAGACATAAGGAATCTTTCCATCGTAGATGTTGATTCGATAAGGTACTTCATTGCGCCATTTAAGATAATGTGAAGCAGCCCATTCTTTCGATTCAGTTTTGAGATGTTCAATATCAAGCTGCTCTTCAATTAAAGAAATGGGCAATTCGAGATTTTTAAGCTGCAGATTTGTAATTTTTTTGCCAGATTGCTTCATCACATTGAAAACATGGGCAATATTCACCTCATATTTCTCCAGCAATACCTGTTGTTGTTTACTATCGAAAAAGTAAAGTTCTTTTTCAGGATTTAATCCCAAGCTGTATTCAAAAACTTCAGGAACTCCTTTAACATTACTGATATAAGGAAGCGGTGTACTGCTTCCGATAATCTCAAGGTTATTATACAACTTTCTCAACCAATGAATTCTGTCATCTTCTGAACTGAATTTGCTGCCTTCAGATTGCATCCATAAAATACTGTTGAGCAAAAGCTGTTTATCGGAATTTTGAATATCGTTAAACTGTTTTTGACTGGCGACCCTACCCAATTTATTATGAAAATATCGCCTTAATCTGACTAATTGAGATCTATGTGCATTCAATCCCAATGCAGTCATGAAACTCAGCTTATCGCGTCCCAAAACTTCTTCGGTCAAATTATCTTCATTTTCCTGAACAACATTGATGTCGTCTCTGTCATCAAAGCTAATTGCCCCAAGATCTTTTCCAATCCAGTTTTTGACAAAATTTGGTAATTGCTCTTTTACCAATGCATAATTATCAGGAAAAACAAAATGAGAAAAGTTAAGCAATTCAGCCCAATCAGCAGATCCACCCGGGATTTGTAGATTGGCTGAAAGATTCTCCTCCGATGACCATTTTTTATAACAGATATCAAGTAATTCAAGCTGTTTATTATCACTTTCCTCTCCTATTGTAAGCGCGCGCAGAGGTGTACAATAAAAAATTCCTTTATCAATAAATGGTTCTGCAATTATCCGTTGATTAGCAAATTCAAAATACATCTTTTTACCGTCAGAAATTTTCAAAATTTCTGAAAGTCCTTTGTAACTGTCAGTATTCAAAATAGCCTCCTGCTCAATAAAACTTACATTTTTTACATGAAAGAATTCAAATTTTGAAAGGGAAACCCATTCATTTAAAATATTGAAAACCAAAAAGTCTTTAGAAAGCCTAGAATTATCTTCCAATTTTGCAGCCAGCACAACGAAAGCCAACTGAGCTGCATTGGATAATTCCTGACCGTATTTTTTAAATTCAGAAAGTACTTTCTTTAGAGGTATCTCAGTCAATTCGAAACATCTTTTTCTTAGCAAGGTAGGTGCTTCATAATCTACTAGATTTGCCAATACAAGATCTATAAGTTTTTGGTATTCTTGAAACTCAGGGAGTATTTCAGATAGTTTTAAACTGTATTTTCCTTCTCTTTCAATATTGATACAAATTTCAGGGTCAAAACCTATCTCACTGAGTTTTATCTGTGTAGCATCAACTTTCTCTATCCAAACCTTTTCTCTGATTTTTGAGAAATCGGCATCTTTGTTTCTAAAAATTTGAAGTGCCTGATGTTCAAAACTTTCCTTATCATATATCTTATCTTCCTTTAAAATTATTTTATCAATTTTACCGAATACCAATTCCTGTAATTCAGCATTCTCACTTTCTACTATCATTGCTGAAAGTAACTCGGGTGATACTTCTTTTGACTTTGATAAAAGATTGAAAAGTGCTGGCCCTGTCAACAGTCCTTCATTCTTAAGATTTGACTGGTAAAGTTTTATCGGCAATAATTTAAAGTGCTCTCCAAATGCCTCCTCTATCTTTTCTGCCAGTTTCATCTGTCCTTTTTCAAGATAATAAGGTGTTGCCCTGGTTCTTTTTTCCAGCAAAAATTCTCTTGAATTATTCGATTCAGTAACTGTTAAAACCTTGAAGAAGTCTTCTCTGATGAGTTCCATAAACTGCATTAAGGAAACAACTTCTTCCTTGGGCAGCAGACTATTATTTTTAATAAATTTTGAAATTCCAGTTTCTTTGGTCTTGTAAGGCTTCACAGAAAAATAAGCAAGGACCTCAGGAGCCGGACAATATAAGTCGCTTACTGCTTTTACCGCTTTTCGCAAATCTTTATAATTTTCAAAATCGGACATTAGCGGATGATAACATACCTGCGATACTGAAATAAAACCAGTTTCTCTATCGGCATAAATATATTTTAGGGCATTAATCGGTTTGGGATTTTTCGATTGGCTTGCATACTTTTCAACTGCCTCATAAAATCCCTTAATATTTTTCAAA
>JBIPOO010000091.1:0-14087 GCA_044379045.1 Saprospira sp. | reverse complement strand
TTGTTACAAATATAAAATTTGGAGAAAATTTTGACGTTCGTTTCAATCTTCCTACCCTTTCATTTGCGGAGCGCCGATTTGAGTATACATTAACGAGTAAAGAGGTACAAAAAAGAAAAGTTGAATCAGTTTTTATTGATTTCCCAATTCAATTCAGATACAAATCAAAGCCTTATCACGATATTCGTGCTTTTGTAATCTTTGGGGGCAAATACAGTATCGACCTTGCCTCTAATTCCCGTTCCCGGCAGGCAGATGACCTTATCAAAATCCAACGACAAGATTTTTTACTTGAATATGGGGTAGGCTTTCAGGTTTTCTTCCCTTATTTTATACTCTCACCTGAGATAAAATTTTCTCATGGTTTGTTGAACATCCACGACCGAAATGCCGGTCTTATCTATTCCAGAGTGATTGACAGGCTGCTTGCAAGGGGGCTGACAATTTCATTCCATTTCGAAGGATAGTATACATGCGCCCAGGACTTTCAAATGATTTTAAGATAATTGATCAAGATTATAATCCAAAGAATTGGGTACTCCTTTTTTTTGGATTATTATTTTTGTTAAATCTGTTTCTGGTTGGTAATAGTATTAGTCTTTGGGATGATGATGAGGCAGCTTATGCAGGCTTTGCACTGAATATGTACGAGCGTGGAAACTGGACAAATCCCGAATTTCTATGGTCAGATGTACATCGTAAAACGCCTTTTCATTTTTGGTCCATTGCAGTTTCCTATGCTGTTTTTGGTGTAAATGAATTTGCTGTGAGATTCCCTGCCTCTTTGGCAGTTTTATCTACGGCATTGATTCTGCTTTGTTTGAGTGGCCCGGTTTTTGGGAGAGCAGCCGCCGCCTGGTCCTTCATTGTTTTTACAACATCCTTTTTGTGTATTTCAATGGCAAAAATGTCGCTGACCGATGCCTGGCTCATGTTTTTCGAAACGCTTGCGGTTGTTTCGCTCCTTCGCTACTTAAACAAACCATCGATAGGCTGGAACTTGCTTTTGTGGACAGCTGTCTCTCTGGGTATTTTGGTTAAGGGGCCACCAATTATTATACTTATTGCCGGCGTTTGGATAGGACTTGCAATCTTGCATCCTGAACGAAAAAGGCTAATTGGTACACATCCCTGGTTTTTTGGATTTATAAGTTTGCTCCCTTTTCTGATTTGGGCCTGGTTTTCTTATAAAAACGACGCTGGGAAATTGTTGGTTTTTCTCTACGAATGGTATGTTGTCAAAAGGATTGGCGGGGTTGTCTTTGGCCAGACAGGCCCTCCGGGATATCATTTTGTAGTAGCTATGATTGCTTTTTTGCCTTGGTTGCCCCTTATGTTGAAGGGATTTTGGCAAACAATTGCAAAACCGAGAAAATCTCCGCAATATTCTGCAATATGCTGCTGGCTTATTTTTGGTTGGGGCTTTTACGAATTGATGTCAAGTAAATTACCATCCTATGCTATGGGTGCTCATCCTGCTTTTGCACTTGCCATTTCGTTGGTTATTATTGATTATTTAAAAACCGAAAACCTGTCTAAATTTTCAAAAATTTGGCAGTTCAACATTATAGCAGTGGTTTGGATAATTTTGGGAATTGGTATTTATCCTGTTTTTAAGATATTATTTCCCGAGCAGAGTACATACATTCCAATCTATTCTTCCTTAATTGTTTTGTTTGCATTACCAGTATTTTTTGCAGGAAAAACAATGAAAATTTTCTTTTCTGCTTTGTGGGGAGCGGTATTTATATTTATTTTATGGGGCCCGATAGGCAATGCTTTCGATAATTCACCAGCTAAATCCTCGAGGTCAATAGTTTTAGCGCTTAAAAAAGAATGCGAAAACTATCAGCTGACAAAAAAAATACCGTTGATTTTATGTGGTTTCAGTAACCGACAGCTCAGGATGAGTTTTCCTATGTATGGGCGCTTATATTTTAGCGAAATCAGAGAGTACACAAGGGAGCAATTTTTTGAAGCAGCTCAAAAAGAAGAAGAAATAATGGTTTTATTTGGTGAAGAATATCTTGCCGATATTAAAAAAGCAGTAGAAGCCAAAACTTTCACCCGCCCTTATAAGTTTGGGACCTTACCGGAATGGAAATCACTAAACGACCAGTTAAAAGTACACCCTTTTATGTACTGGCATAATTTAAAATAAAAGAAGCGATTTGATGAGATCAAATCGCTTCCGCTTATAAGGTATTGATTAAGCCAGGCCATGACCCGTTAGTCTGGTTTTGACCTTTAGAATTTGTCTGACTTCTTCGATTTCTACAGTGTAAGGGTGATAAACATTGTTATCTGAAATCAATTCGAAACCAATCAGTTCACCATTGTTTCTGTCTTTTACCCTTCTAATTCTTTTAGCCACAACATTGTCGGTTACTATTACATAAACACCATTATCTCGGGGCAGTTCGTTGCGTTCAAGGGCCTCACATATTACTAAATCACCATTTGTAATATGTGGTAGCATTGAGTCTCCGCTTATTTCGAAAGCAATAAGCTGGCCATCGAGACCAGGAATGCGGAATTTCATAAAATCGTTCATAAATTCTTGAGTTCCACCCGTCATAGCATATCCGGCTGAGGCCTTGTAAGGAACAAGCGTAATGTTATTGCGTTCCTCTTCCATTTTTTCCAGATTACTAATGCCCGGAACAGGTTTTATATCAACTCCGAACATTTCTTTGCTGGCCCCAAAAAGATAATTGGAGTTAACTCCATATGTATCTACTATTTTATTGATCTGTTCAACAGTTAGACCTCTTTCTCCCTTGAGAACACTGTTGATGACGTGATTGTAGGTGCCAAGTTGGGCGGCAATATCCGATTTGCTTTTCACCTTACCTTCTTTTCTAAGCTGTTCAAAGACTAAGGCAAATTTCTGGTTGACGATTTTTTCTAAAAGCTCATTCATATTTAGAAATTTAAAATTGTAAAAAAAATGTTAGTTTTTGTTTGGCAATATAAAACAAAATGTTTTAGATTTGTCCGGGATTTAATAAATTATTCAATGTTCTGTTACAAATTCGAGTACAAAGTTATTGTTAATTTCAAAAAAAACAAAATTATGCTTCATTATTTTAAAATAAAAACAGAAATATGTAACTCATTTCGTTCTTTTTTTCTGATTTTAGCTATTTCCATAGTTTTCTGTTCTTGTGTTCAGACCATAAAAAGCAGCAAGGCCTATAAATTTCCTGATATTGGTGTTCAGATTAAAAAGCATCGTATCAAAAAGGGATACAGTATAAAAGAACTCGCCAATGCCGTTAAAATGTCTGAGCAGACTTTAAGATTGATCGAAAAAGGGCAGGCCACCCCAATCTATCCTAAGCTTATTGCCCTGCAAGAATTTTTAGATACAGAATTAGTAATCAGTCACTAAAAAAATATATTTTATTGACAATTGTATTTATTGTCTATACATTTAATGTATTATTTATTGAATTGCATTATATTTGCCAACCTATTTTTAGTTTGCAAATCATACCATCAATGTCAATAGAAAAGGAGATAAATCAGCTAAAACCCTTCAGAAATAATTATTTGAAGGCTTACGTAAATATCATGTATACGGCGTCATGGATCAATAAACGACAATCAGATGCGATCAAAAAATATGATATCACCATTCAGCAATACAATATTTTACGAATTCTAAAAGGCTTGTCGGGTGAACCAGCCACAGTAAAATTACTTACAGAGAGAATGATTGATAAGATGTCCAACGCATCAAGGCTTGTAGATAAATTACTGTTAAAAAATTATGTTCAGAGAATTGAAAATTCATTCGACAGAAGAAGGGTTGATATATATCTCACTGAAGAGGGAGATAAGGTGTTGGAACTTGCTTCTATTGAGCTCGAATCAATGTTACATAATGAGGTCCAGGTATTGAGTTTAGAAGAGGCAGGCCTGCTTAGTGAACTTTTGGATAAGCTTAGGATATAATTATCAAATTGTTGTCAAAAAAAATCAACACTATTTCAGTTTTTTTTCACGTTTTATTATTTTTGTTTTGAAATTGAAAAAACGCAATTATTTTCCCGGTTTTAAGCCGGTTTCTTAGACTGATTTCATAACCAAAAACCAAACCAACGTGGGATTTGACAGAGAAAAGCGTAACGATAGCGTCTACGCAAAAAAAGTTAAAGCCGGAAAGAGAAGAACTTATTTTTTTGATGTTCGGCAAACCAAAGGCAACGATTACTTTGTAACTATTACAGAAAGTACTCGTCGCTTCGAGGATGAAGGCTACAACAGGCACAAAATTTTTCTTTACAAAGAAGACTTCAATCGATTCATGGAGAGCCTGAACGATGTAGTTGATCATGTGAAAAATGAGTTGATGCCCGACTTTGATTACGATGAATATGCCCGCAGATATGATGACGATGAATATGTTGCACCTGAAAAGCAGGAAAATATTGTCAGTGAAGAAAGCGTTAATGAAATAAACACTGATGAAATTGAAGATGGTGAACAGTGGTAAGTCTAAGTAAAGATCTGCATTTGGCGGGTCTTTTTTTTTAAATTAACAATATGTTTCGTGTTATATCAAAACAATATTAGCATTTTTGCATTGTTTTATTTGTTGTAATTTTTTTATGCTGTAATGCTTACCCTAATGAACTCCGGATACAGATTAGTCAATGTTTTTTTTATCGCCTTTGTTTTTTTACTCAACTGTCAATTAGCTGCCCAAAGATTTACCATTAGCGGAAAGATTTCAGATGATGAAACAGGAGAAGATTTAATTGGCGCAAGTGTGTCAATAAATTCAGGGCAAACCGGTACTTCAAGCAATGAATATGGTTTTTACACAATTTCTCTGCCTGCTGGTAAAGTAATTGTTGATTTTTCATATATCGGGCTAAGTACTAAACGATGTTCTCTTGAATTGAATGCTGATACGGTACTTAACATTAGTTTAAGTTCCGATGCAATGACAGAAGAAGTAATTGTTGTTGCGGGTTCTAATGCCGAAAAGGTAAATTCTACACAGATGGGCGTGGAAGAACTAAGTGGCAAAGAGATAAAGGAAATTCCTGTAGTTTTTGGAGAGGCAGATGTGTTAAAAGTTTTACAGCTTAAACCTGGAGTTAAAAACGGGGGAGAGGGCACTGCGGGTCTTTTTGTGCGTGGCGGTAGCCCAGATCAGAACCTTTTCATTCTGGATGAGGCAGCAGTGTACAATCCAACCCACCTTTTCGGAATATTTAGTACCTTCAATGCCGATGCAATCAGTAATGTAAAGCTTTACAAAGCCGGTTTTCCTGCCGAATACGGATCAAAATTGTCTTCTGTAATTGATATAAGATTGCGCGAAGGCAACAAAAAACGATTTGGCGTTTCCGGTGGGATCGGTTTGATTTCGTCCCGTTTAATGGTGGAAGGCCCAATAGTAAAAGATAAATCTTCATTTCTTATTTCTGGCAGAAGAACCTATGTTGATCTCATTACCAGACTGATTAACAAAATTAACGAGGATAATGAAAAATGGAACCCCATCCCTGATTACAGTTTTCACGACTTTAATGCCAAGTTCAATATTCAGTTAAGCGAAAAAGACCGGCTTTACATCAGTGCATACTACGGCCGCGATTTTTTTACTTTCAAAGACGATCAGATAAGATTTAATTTCAACTGGGGCAATATTGCCTCAACTATTCGTTGGAACAGGGCTTTGACGCCAAAATTATTTATGAACAACAGTATAACACTGTCTGATTATGAATATCTGATAAAAAATAAATTCGATGAATTTGGCGTAGAACTTGGTTCCGGAATCAGAGATGTAAACCTAAAATCCGATTATAGCTGGACACCAAATACGGCCCATTCTGTTAAATATGGCATACATGGTACCTATCATTATTTTTCCGTCAATAGATTTGATGCAGGAAATGGTCAGGATATACAGTTTGAAGCAGGCAATAATTATCATGGGGGAGAGCTAGCAGCTTATGCAGCCGACGAGTGGACAATCAACGACCGTTTTTCGCTCAATTACGGCTTACGTTTGAGTTCTTTCTACAATGAAAAATTCTTTTACGGAATTGAACCAAGGCTTTCGATGAAGTACAGCGTTCAGGAAAATTTTTCTCTGAAGGGCAGTTACACTCGTATGTATCAGTACATTCACTTAGTTTCCTCGTCGGGTGCAACACTGCCAACCGACGTTTGGTATCCTTCTAATCCCAACGTTAAACCTCAATCATCAGATATGTTATCTCTTGGAGGGGCTTATGCCCTTGGGCGCGATTATTTCTTCTCCGTGGAGGGTTACTACAAATGGTTGTATGGTCAGGTCGATTTTAGAGATGGTGCGCAGCTTTTTGTAAACGATGATTTGGATAAAGAATTTGTCTTTGGCAAAGGAAACACCTACGGTGCTGAGATTTACTTAGAGAAGAAAAATGGACCAATACGCGGATGGATAGGCTATACACTCTCATGGGCCATGCGTCAGTTTCCCGACATTATGGATGGTTCACCTTTTCCATCAAGCTCCGACCGCAGGCACGATATCTCTGTTGTGAGTACACTCGACCTTGATGCAATTTTTCCAAATGCCCGCTTTTTTAAAAAAGTGCCAATAACATTATCATTGTCATGGGTTTATAGTACGGGTAAAGCATATTCTTTGCCCGAACAACGAATGCTTGTTACAGACATTACAGGCAATAACCCATTCAGTTTTGTGCCAGTATACAGCCAGCGTAACGCTTTCAGATTGCCTAATTATCACAGACTAGACTTTGGAGCCATTATAAAACTTGTTTCAAAGAAAAGATTCAAAAGCGATATCACCCTGAGTGTTTACAATATGTACAACAGGTACAATGTGTTCTTTATTTACATTGCGCCTGAATATGCACCTGGCACAGAGGATAGTCCGCTTGCTGTACCAGAGCGATTTCAGGCTAAAGCAGTAACGCTTTTACCAATAATTCCTACCTTGACCTGGAACTTTGAATTTTAATAAAAAAAGCTCATGAAAAATATTCTATTTGTATTATTAGCTGTTATGGCCCTAGTCAGCTGCGATTCTTTGGAACGTGACATTGACCTGAACTTACCTGAACCAGAACGGATGCTCACAGTTGAATGCTACCTCGAAGCAGGTCAGCCCTATCGGGTGCTGCTTACCGAAACGAAAGGTTTTTTCGAAGATCTCGATGCTTGTCCCCTGATAAAAGGAGCAAAGGTTATTATCAGGCACAATGGTATAGCCGATACTTTGGACGAATCATTTTACTTTTCGCCAAATTGTCCTGCTGATAGTCTTTTTGGATTCATACCTTTTTTCAACGCAGATAGAACCCGTTTTTACAATTATGGTTCAAATCGTAATTGTCCTTTGGATTTTGACAATGATTTTGAATTGGAGGTGATTGATGTGAATGGCGGCAGACAGGCTTTTGCTACTACCCGTTTCCTGCGTCCTGTGCAAATCGATTCGATGAATCTTTTGTATAAAAATGGCAAGGCTGGCGTTATTGTTTCTGCTATTGACGATGTCAATACAGTAGATTTTTACAGAGTAATGCTTCATAAAAATTCATTGACCAAACTTGAGAGTGGTTTTATTATCGCAAAAAATCCTCAATTTGATATAACAATCGATGATGCACGTTTTTTCAATGGCGGTAAAGTAGCCTTTGGAACAGGTTATGACTATGACCCCGGAGATACCCTCATAGCTACCTTTTATCATATCGAAAAAAACTATCACGATTTTCTGGAAACGGTATCCGATGCCGAATCGGCTAACTTCAGCCCTTTTGCGCAACCTAATAGAATATTGACAAATATAAGCGGTGGACAGGGAATTTTTACTACATTGTCTTATGCTCGCGACTCTGTCATAGTCGATTAACTTTTAAACTATTATGCAGCTTTGAAAAATTGTTTTTTTATCCTGTTTCACAATTTGAATAAAAGATTTAACTTTGTGCACAATAAAAAACCAAAATCTGCATTTGATTTAAAACTTTGATATGAAAAAACTAATCTTTTCCCTTTTTTCCCTTGCGGCACCTTTAGTTTCAAATGCTCAGCATGCATGGGCTCGTCCATATTTCGAAGTAGGTGTTATGGGCGGTTTTTCAAGTTATTCCGGTGAATTGGTTAATTCCATTATAGATGTAAAGCATATGCATTTGTCCGGCGCAATTTTTGGTCGTTACAACCTTAATAAGTATCTGACTTTCAGGGTTCAGGCTGCTTTAGGTTCTATCTCCGGTAATGATAAGGATGCAAAATTGGATAAAGATATTATCAGAAATCTTCACTTCAGGTCTCATCTTTTTGAACTTGGTGCTATTGGTGAATTCAATCTGATGGGTTATAATCCAGTTGGACACGGTAAAATGTTCTCACCTTATGCGTTTTTAGGTTTCAGTGTGTTCAACTACAACCCCAAAGCGCAGCATTTTGATCCCAACAGAGATGGCGAGTGGATCCCTTTGCAGCCTATAAACACTGAAGGACAAGGTTCTTCAACTTTCCCCAATAGAAAACCTTATTCCCGAACACGTGTTTCAATCCCTCTTGGTCTTGGTTTTAAATTTGCTGTGCACAGTAACCTAAACCTTGGTTTCGAAATTGGTTTCAGAGCTACGAGAACAGATCATTTGGATGACGTAGGAGATACTTATGCTGTTGATAATCTTTCGGGTCAGTCACTTTACGACCAAACACCCTACCGTGTTGGAGAGTACAACCTTATTGACAATGAATATGATGCAGATGGCAATCTCATTTCTTCAACAACGGTTCGCTCTTTGTCATTTCAGGAACTAATGTCAGACGGCACCTATCTCTACCTGATGGACCAGAATAACAGTACCAATGTTGAAGTTGACCAATACAGACAGGCAGTTGCCAACAGAGGTGGAAACGTTGACCGAAGTGAGCGTGGATTCGATTCATATCTCATCGCTGGTCTTACACTTTCTTATAACTTTACTGACGAAGGATTGGTAAAACACCGTCAGCGTCGCAAAAGAAGAGCCGGTTGTAAATCTGCACAGTTCTAAAATAGCTGTAAAATATATTCAAAATGCCCCGAGACTTTTTTAGTTTCGGGGTATTTTGCTTATTTATTTTGTCTACGAATGACGATACTTTAGCAAGTGCCGATTTAAAAAATTCTCAAACATAAAACTTTTGCTTTAATCACTTTAGCATTCAGCTTAATTGCAGTACATTTGTACATTAAGAACCTGATATTTGCTTCAAATTAGATCTGGAAAATTAAAACGCATATGAAAAAAATATATTTATCGATTATTGTCACTCTTTTTTCAATTTTCAGCAGTCTCTTAGCTCAAAATCCACAATTGCCTTGCGGAACTCCATCCGGAAAAACGGAATGGTTAAAAGATTATCAGAGTGACCCTGCTAGATTTAGACCTATACTCGAATCTCGCGGTGCAAGTACAATGTATCTGCCAGTAACTATTCATATAGTTGGAACCGATGATTCACTCGGTATGGCAGGTCTTGATGCCGTTTTAGTATCCTTTTGTGAATTGAATCAGGATTTTAAGGCAAGCGGCATTCAGTTTTTTATTGAACAGCCAATTCGATATATTTACGAAACAGCTTTTTACAGACATGACTCTGTGAAAGCAGGCGGAATCAGAATGCTTCAAAACAATGTTGCCAACACCATAAATGTTTATTTTGTAGCTGATCCTGCCGGCAACTGTGGTTATAATCTCCCTTATGCCGGTATAGCAATGAACAATGGCTGTATCAGCGGACATACCTTTGCGCATGAAATGGGACATTGTCTCCGTCTGCCGCATACTTTTATAGGTTGGGAAGGAGGAACAAGCTGGGGTGGTAATCCGGTTCAAAACTTTACGGGACCTGCTCCAGAGCGAGTAACCATCAATTACACCGATTTTAAAGACACTATTTTTCTGAATGACACACTGATAATTGATACCGTTTTTGTGGAAAAAGTAGCAAGAAGTGGTGCTAGCGCCAATTGTGCATTTGCATCCGACGGATTCTGCGATACCCCCGCCGATTACCTGGCATTCCGTTGGCCCTGTAGTAGTCAAAACAGTATCAGCGCTACAATTCAGTACGACCCCGATACGGTCTCATTCAGAAGCGATGGTTGGTACATCATGTCTTATGCATACGATGATTGTCAGGTAGGGTTCTCGCAGGAACAGATTGATGCGATGAAATCATTTGTATTGACCGAAAAACCAAACTGGTTGTATAACCAATCGCCAAATGTTGATTCTGTAGGCGTTTTGCAGCCGATACAACCTTTGGCTGGATCGGTGGTTTCAAGCCAAAATCCGCTATTTACCTGGAATGCAGTAGAAGGTGCAACGCATTATTTTCTTGAGATTTACAAAGAACCCTATGCAGTGAATCAAATCCTGGAAAGAAAATTACTGACTGATACCTTTTTTCAAAGCAACCGTGTTTTTCCGCCACGTCCTTCAAGTTTTCCATATGCATGGCGCGTCTATCCATTCAACTATGGAAATACTTGCAGAGGATATAACTTTCCAATTAATTTCAATACTCAAAATACTACCGCTGTTTCCACTGAGGAGATTTTTAATGAATGGGATATCCGTCCAAATCCTGTGAATTCTGGCAGTTCACTCCGACTATTTATTCCTCAGGTATTGGAGGAAAATACGCAATTGAATATTTATACTGCTTCAGGCGTAAAAGTTTGGTCTGTTGAGATAAAAGTCGAAAATAGTGCTGATATGGAGCTGATGATTCCGCAAAATTGGAGCAGTGGACTTTATTTTGCCGAATTAAACAACAGGAAAGGTGCCCGATCGGTCAAAAAATTTGTGATTAAATAGCTTCTTCACACCATTTTGGTGCTCTTTTTCATCTGTACCTTCGTTATTAGTATCATATTCCAAACATATGCCCATTATACTCAGGTTTCTATTTGTTTTGTTTTTAACAGGGTTTAGTAGTTTTTTGTATGCTCAGGAAACTGCCCGAATTATTGGTACGGTTAGCGACTCGATCAATGCTGAAGCATTGCCTTTTGTATCTGTCATCGTGGTGGTCGATAATCAACAGGTTAGTGCTACGAGAACCGAAGAGGATGGAAGTTATGACATCAGTGTTCCTGCAGAAATAAATTTTGATCTGGTATTTTTGGCAACAGGTTTCCCTACCAGGACGATAGCTAATCTGCGCCTCAAATCCAAAGATGTAATTCGTTTAAATGTTAGCATCAGTAATCTTATCACGGCTGAAGTCGTAGTGACCACTTTCGAGGAAAAAGAGGCCGATGCATTGCGTATCAGTGCCGAGGATATCAAAAATCTG
Source organism: Saprospira sp. (assembly GCA_044379045.1). Lineage (GTDB taxonomy): Bacteria > Bacteroidota > Bacteroidia > Chitinophagales > Saprospiraceae > Saprospira. The sequence continues at coordinate 2,741 of JBIPOO010000091.1, read as the reverse complement.
CCTACTACTACCATGAATCTGGAATCTATGCTACAGTTTATGGCAGTAGGTGTAACCGCAGGACCGGGTGGTGAACTCACATCTCAGTATTCAGTCAGAGGGGGTAATTACGATGAAAATCTGGTTTATGTAAACGGCTTTGAAATATACAGACCCTTGTTAATCAGGAGCGGACAACAAGAAGGGCTTACCTTCCCAAATCCTGATATGCTCGACGCCTTATCATTTTCATCCGGCGCTTTTAAGGCTCAGTATGGCGATAAAATGTCCTCGGTACTCGATGTGCGTTACCGACGTCCCACAAAAACTTTCGAAGGTAGAGTTACCGGTAGCTTATTAGGTGCCTCAGCCTATCTGGGGGGCGCCAAATATCTCAAAAACAGCAGTTCTCGTCGCTTTACCTATACCCTGGGTGCCCGTTACAAAACGACCAGATACATCCTCAATACTTTAGATATCCAAGGTGAATATGTGCCAAATTTTGTTGATGTACAGGGAGATTTTATTTACGACCTCAGCAATCGTTGGCAATTAGAACTCATAGGGGGTTACAATAGTGCCGAATTTACGCTGGTTCCGCTATCAAGTGCTACTACAACCGGACTTTTTAATCAGGCTATTCGCCTCAGCTCATTATTTGAAGGCAAAGAAATTTCAGATTTTCATACCAATTTTGTCGGCACCTCGCTCACCTATGCACAACCGGTTCAGAACAGGGAATTGAAGGACAAAAAAATTAGCGTTCAAACTGCTCTGCGACATCGTTTTATGTTTTCTGCCTACCAAAGCAGGGAAAATGAGCGCATCGATATTCAAAATTTTTATCGACTCGAAGAAGTTGAAACCGGACTTGGTGAAGAGAATTTTGGTGAGGTTGTCGGAACACTCGCTTATGGCGAAACCCATCTTTACGCAAGAAATTTCCTGCGCGCCTCTGTAATGCAGGCTCAGTATGTGGGCGCACTCAGTCATGAACGGAGTAACAGCAAGAAAGGATTTGAAAACAATCATCTGCTGCAATGGGGCTTTACTTATAAGAATGAATATATTTTCGACCGTTTGAAAGAGTGGACCAGATTCGATTCGCTTGGATTTACACTGCCTTACGATACGGTTTCGCTGCCAATTTTTGACTATATAAAAACCGATACGGTACTCAATTCGCATCGGCTCTCAGCCTTTGTTCAAAATACCTGGGAGTTTAAAAATTCGGCACATTTCCTTCGTATGACTGCAGGTGTAAGAGCCCAATACTGGACCATAAATCAAGAACTCCTTATCGCTCCAAGAGTTCAGATTTATTACACTCCCATGCGTTTTCACAACCTACTTTCCGATACCAGCAAAAGAACCAAAGATCTTACTTTTAAACTTGCTGCAGGTGCTTATCACCAACCGCCTTTTTATCGTGAATTGCGCGACCTTAGGGGCAATATCAGCACTGATGTCAGGGCACAAAAGTCAATTCATGTACTGGGTGGTGTTGTTTGGGATTTTGTCATGTTTAAACGAAGATTCAAGTTTATCACCGAGGGCTATTACAAGCACCAGTGGGATTTAATTCCTTATGATGTGGAAAATGTTCGCGTTAGATATTATGGCGATAATGTTGCACGTGGCTATGTTGGAGGAGTCGATTTCAGGCTCAATGGGGAATTGGTACCTGGTATGGAATCCTGGATTAATCTATCCTTCCTTCGTGCCCGCGAACAGTTCGATTCGGTACAGCATAAAATATATCGATTGGTAGGCACCGAAGTTGATACCGTTTTAACAACAGATGTTCCCAAACCTACCGATCAGTTATTTATTTTCTCCATGTATTTTCAGGATTATTTTCCCGGTGCTGAGTGGTTTCAGGTAAATCTGGCATTGACAGTAGGAGCGGGGATGCCTTTCGGAATTCCGAGAGATAATGTTGTCGCCCGAAATTTATATCGCTATCCGGCTTATCACCGTATCGACATAGGATTCAGTTTTGGTTTGTGGAACCGCGATAAATACGTAAAAAAACATTTTGCAGAGGAAGGAAAGGTTTCTATGCCCAATGCTTATGAGGAGTACCGCAAGCGAAAACATGTCCTCAAACACTTGAATAATATATGGCTGAGTGCTGAAGTTTTTAACCTGATGGCAGTGGCCAATGTGGCTTCGAATACCTGGATTAAGGACTTTACAAACACCAGTTATGCTATTCCTAATTATTTGACATCGAGAAGGATTAATGTCAGACTGAGGATCGAATTCTAAGATTTTTACCATAAAAACATGTTAAAAAATAATATCTTTATATTGCTCTTTTTAATGTTGGCATTTTTTGCAAATGCCCAAAAAGAGCTGTTCGACAAGGCAGATGCTTTCTATAGTGCTCATTTGTACAAAGACGCTATTTTGGCTTATGAGAAAGCATTGTCTGAGTTGCCCGATCAACCCATAGCAATTGCCCGTCTGGCCGAATCCTATTACCTGACTAATAACCTTCCCAAAGCAGAAATCTGGTACGAAAAGGTGTTGGAGTTTCCCAATTCTCAACGCTATTTTTTCAATTATGCACAAACATTGAAGTCGAATTCGAAATTTGAGGCAGCCAGAAAATTTTATCTCGAATCGTCGAAACAACAGGCTCAAAGAGGAATTTACTATGCTTCATCAATAGATTTTATCGAAAAACAACAACTAGCCGTTCCGCTTTTCGAAGTCAGATCGCTTCCCGAATTGAACAGTAAAAATGCCGATTTCGC
>JBIPOO010000332.1:0-4028 GCA_044379045.1 Saprospira sp. | reverse complement strand
GAAAAATAATAGCAGAGGAGTGCGGTATTTTAATGCCGCAGTAACACGAAACGAATTTTTCCAAACGGCTTTAGCCTATGAGAAAAATAATAGCAGAGGAGTGCGGTATTTTAATGCCGCCCTAACCCGAAACGAAAAAAAATACAAGGAAAAATGAATAACCACAACCTACCCCTCAACTTCCAGCTGAATAACAAATACCGAATTAAAAAAGTGTTGGGCCAGGGCGGCTTTGGCATTACTTATCTGGCGGAGGATACGCTACTTGATAAGGATGTCTGTGTCAAAGAACTATTCATCTCAGGAAACAGTACCCGCGGAGCAGATATGACCGTGCTTACTCAAAGTATGAAGGATTTTACCTTTGCCGATTTTAAAGAAAGATTCATTCAGGAAGCCAAACAGCTCGCCCGATTCAATCATAACAACATTGTTCGTGTTATTGAATTTTTCGAAGCAAATAATACTGCCTATGTGCTGATGGAATATGTTGATGGACAAACGCTCAAAGAAAAGGTAGCTTTTGGTGGTCCACTTTCAGCTGATGCCGCTCAAAAAATTATTGAGTCGATACTCGATGCGGTAGAAGCAGTGCACAAGGCTGGGATGCTGCACCGCGATATCAAGCCCGATAACCTCATCATTGGCAATGATGGAAGAGTTGTGTTGATCGATTTCGGTTCGGCCCGCGCCTATTCCGATGATAAAACCATTGCACAAACCGCTTTGGTATCGCCCGGTTATGCACCGCTCGAGCAGTACAACCCTAGTGCCCGAAAAGGGACTTTTACTGATATTTACTCTATTGGCGCTACTTTTTATTTTATGTTAACTGCTGTGAAACCGCTTAATGTTACCGAACGCTACAGCGAACGCATAAAAGCGCCTCATGAAATTAACCCAAATGTCAGTATACAGGTTTCGAGTGCAGTGATGCTTGCTATGGAGATGAATGCAGAGGACCGATTCCAAAATGTGGCCGATTTTAGATTAGGGCTAAAGCAGCTCGCAACTGTTAAAAAGCCTGTCAAGAAGGCTACAAGTACAAATGATCAGGTAGAAACTGCGCATAAGATTGAAACAAAAAAAACAATTGTTGAAAATGAAGTTAAAGAGACAAAACCTAAAACCGAAGCAAGTTTAAAAAAAGAAGAAATTCAGCAATTTATAAAAAAACTTGAAGGTTTAATGTCTGATAAATTTTTCCTGAATGAAGCGAATTTCAAAAAAGATTATAAATCTAAAAAGCTCAAATCGGAACTGGATCTGATAAAGTCGGATTATATCGTAGAAATTGAAAATAGTTTTAAAACCAATCTTGAAGGTTTTGTTGCAATTTCTTCCCTTTTGCTAGTTTTAGCTGGATCTTATGCCGTATGGTTCAATATACCCTCTGTTGAGCAGATTACTTCATTTCAATATGCTACTTTTTTTACGCATCGATTCCTTTTTGCAAATGTATATTATGATATTGCTTCGAAAATAGGATTAACACTTGTCGTATTAGCAGTCATTGCTAATATAAGTGAAGGAATAACTAATGCATTAAATCAGGAAAAAACAGCTTTGGCAACACGCATAAAATATATGATAGAGCAAGAAGCAGCAGAAAATATAGAGAAAAAAGATTGAGCAATTTAAATTCGAACAGCATTTGCTTTTCAAATGATTTGATCCGTATAAAATTAAAACAACTAATCCGATAATCTGACTTTTGAGAACCGAGCTCGTCCTAAAACGAGAGTGCTCCACGCAGTGAAAGAATAATTTGAAAATTAGTCTCGTCTTTCGGACGAGATGACAATTTGAGAAACGAAGTTCCGTGAAACGAAACGAATTTTTCCAAACGGCTTTAGCCTATGAGAAAAATAATAGCAGAGGAGTGCGGTATTTTAATGCCGCAGTAACACGAAACGAATTTTTCCAAACGGCTTTAGCCTTTGAGAAAAATAATAGCAGAGGAGTGCGGTATTTTAATGCCGCAGTAACACGAAACGATTTTTTCCAAACGGCTTTAGCCTTTGAGAAAAATAATAGCAGAAGGAGTGCGGTATTTTAATGCCGCAGTAACACGAAACGATTTTTTCCAAACGGCTTTAGCCTTTGAGAAAAAACTATATAAACGGAGCGCGGTATTTTAATGCCGCCCTAACCCGAAACGAAAAAAAATACAAGCAAAATATGAATAACCAGAACCTACCCATTAACTTCCAACTCAACAATAAATACATCATAAAAAAAGTGTTGAGTCAGGGCGGCTTCGGCATTACCTATCTTGCAGAAGATAGTTTTCTCGATATTGATGTCTGCATCAAAGAATTGTTTATATCCGGCAATAGCACCCGCGGCGCAAATATGACGGTACTCACACAAGGGCTTGGAGATTTTTCCTTTGCCGATTTTAAACAAAGGTTTATTCAGGAGGCCAAACAGCTTGCCAGGTTTAATCATCCGAATATAGTTCGAGCAATAGAATTTTTCGAGGCGAATAATACTGCTTATGTAGTGATGGAGTACGTAAAAGGGCCAACCTTAAAAGAAAAGGTAATGAAGCATGGGCCCCTATCGGCAGCTGCATCTCAAAAAATAATTGAATCGGTACTCGATGCGGTAGAAGTGGTACACAAGGCAGGTACGCTGCACCGCGATATCAAGCCCGAGAATATGATTATAACAGAAGAAGGCAGAGTTGTTCTGCTGGATTTTGGGTCGGCCCGTGCCTATTCCGATGAAAAAACCATTGCCCAGACTGCCTTCGTCACACCAGGGTATGCACCATTGGAGCAGTATAATCCCAGTGCCCGCAAAGGAACCTTTACTGATATTTATTCCATCGGTGCTACTTTTTATTTTATGCTTACGGGTGAAAAGCCACTGAATGTGACAGAGCGTTATACCGAGCGGCTTAAAGCACCGCATGAAATCAATCCGAGTGTCAGTATGCAGGTCTCAAGTGCGGTTATGCTGGCCATGGAAATGAAAGCAGAGGACAGATTTCAGAATGTGGCCGATTTCAGACTTGGATTAAAACAGCTGTCCAATCTTAAAAAAACTAAAGATGATTCAAAGACAATAGTTTATGATAATCCTAAACCGATAGTTTCAAATCCTAAGGCAGAAAAGAAATCAAACTTAGCCCTACCGCTAATTTTTATTATTGTCATCGTGGGCATTGGGATTTATTATTTTAACCAGGGACCTGCGGCTACTCAAACAGTTGAAGAAACAAGTGAGGCACCAAAGCCCGCAAATACTCAGTCTGAAAAAAAGACCCGAAAATGGTCATCTTACAACTTTTATGGAAATAATTCAACCGAATATATTGATGAAATTTACAGCTCGGACAATGGCGAAAGAGAATTTTATTACTATAATACCAACAATAACAGAAGAATTAAAATGCCGGTCTCAGAAAGGACAGTTAATGGTTCTGAAAATATCTACGTCGTACAACTTGGTCAGAATTATTTTAAACTTATAATAAATGGTAATAGTTTTACATGCATCGACTTGAGGGGTGGAGTTCCGCTACAGTATTATCAGTCAAATAACTAAGTTTTTCAAATTTTAGTAGTATTTAAAATAAATCAAAAAATTATACAAAACCGAAAATCAATCAAATGGACGGATATTCATTACCCCACAATTTTCAACTTAACAAATACCGAATTGAAAAAGTCTTGGGCCAGGGCGGCTTTGGTATTACCTATCTTGCAGAAGATACAGTATTAGATTTGAAGGTCTGTATCAAAGAATTGTTTGTTACTGGCAGCAGTACCCGAGGATCAGACATGACAGTGCTGACGCATAATATGAAAGATTTTTCCTTTGCCGATTTCAAGGAAAGATTCATTCAGGAGGCCAAACAACTTGCAAAATTCAGACATGCGAATATTGTAAGGGTACAGGACTTTTTCGAGGCCAATAATACAGCTTATGTTGTGATGGAGTTTTTGGATGGGCAAACCCTCAAAGATAAGGTGGCATTCGGCGGTCCACTTAGTGCCGGGGCTTCTCAAAAAATTATT
>JBIPOO010000331.1:0-4031 GCA_044379045.1 Saprospira sp. | reverse complement strand
TGATGTAGAAGTGAGCGGAGCCATTTCCGACAATAATATCCCTTTGCAACCCGAAGGAAATACGCAGCAACTACAGGATTTTGACCGAATTTTTCTGCAGTTTAAACTAAAAAAATCATTCCTGACTACCGGTGACTACGACCTGAAAAAGCCGGATGGATCTTACTTTTTAAATTATTACCGAAGACAGCAGGGGGCGCAGTTGGGTACAGCCTTCAAAGTTGGCGAAGGAGAAATGTCGACAGATGCTTCCTTTGCAGTTTCGAGGGGGACATTTACACGCAATGTTTTCAACGGGCAGGAAGGAAATCAGGGGCCATACCGACTCAAAGGTGCCAATGGTGAGATTTTTATTATTATCATTGCAGGAACCGAACGAGTTTTTATGGATGGCGAACTGCTCACCCGAGGCGCTGATTTTGATTATATCATCGATTATAACCTCGGCGAGATTATTTTTACTAATAAAAGACTCATTACCAAGGATAAACGATTGCAGGTTGAATTTAGTTATTCCGATTTGGATTATCTGAGAACAGTCAATACTTTTAATATTGGCTTTAAAGCTGGAAAACAACAATACAGAATCAACTGGTATTCTGAACAAGATGCAAAAAATCAGTCTGCAACTCAGTTTCAGCTAACAGATTCGGCAAGGGCTGTTTTGCGAAGGGTGGGAAATGACATAGACAACGCTGTTATCTGGGGTGCATCTTTGCCCGATGAGAATAATTTGGTAAGCGGTTTGGTTAAGTACAGCATGATTGACACAACTGTTAATGGGGTTATTTATGACTCCGTTTTTGTTTACAGTGCCAATGCTGACTCAACGCTCTATACGGTAAGATTTTCGCAGTTGGCTTCGGGGGGTAATTATATCAAACTCAACAATGCTGTAAACGGCACAGTATTTTCATGGATTTCACCTGATCCGCTCACAGGCCTGCCACGGGGTACACACGAACCTTTGATTCAACTGGCTACCCCCAAAAAGCGACAGATGCTCAATGTTGGCACGGATTATAAATTGGGTAAAAATGGTATAATTCAGGCCGATATTGCAATTAGCAACAGAGATCTGAACACCTTTTCAAGCGTTGGAAACGATGAAAATCAGGGAATTGCTGCCCGTATAAGCTGGCAACATCGAATAAAACTTAGGGAGCAAATAGTAAGTGCCGATAGCCAAAAGACCCAAAAATCAATAACAAATCTGCTTATTGGCGGGCATTACGAATTTGTGCAAGACCGTTTCGAAACAGTAGAACCATACAGACCGCGAGAATTTCAACGTGACTGGACAATCACTTCAGCTCAAAAAGCCAATGAACATCTTTTTTCTACCAGATTGGGGCTTGATAATCAGCGTTGGGGAAACATGACCTACGAATTTGGCGGTTTACTGAAAGATAGTATTTACGGAGGTATCAAACATTCTTTTATTGCCGATGTCCGAAGTCATGGTTTTGCTTTCAATGCCTTGGCCTCCTACTTAAGTTCCAGTTCGCCCCTAAATAACAGTCAGTTTTTGCGTCCACGATTCGATTTAAGCTATAGTTTTAAAAGTTTGAAAAAACTGAAAGTCGGCTTTTATTTTGAACAGGAGCAGAACAAAATCAAAACTGTTGGAACCGACACCCTGAACCCCGCAAGCTTTTATTTCAATGTTTTTAAAGTCTATGCCGAGCTGCCGGCGAATGAAGGCTTAATGCTGAAAGCATCGGGACTGAGACGCTACGATTATTATATAGGAGCAGCCGATTTTGCCCAACTCACGGTTGCCGATGAACTGAATTTTGGCGGAGAGTGGAAAAGTAGCAAAATATCACAACTGCAATGGAATCTGAACTATAGAAATCTGCAGATAAGTGATACTTCGAAGACTGACCTTGATCCCAAAGAAACCTATCTGGGCCGGGTGGAATATAATTTAAATATTCGAAAAGGCCTGCTGCGCCTTAATACCATCTATGAATTGGGAGCTGGACAACAACAAAAACTTGCCTATAACTACGTACAGGTCGATAAGGGTTTGGGAACACATGTCTGGTTCGACCGGAATGAGGATGGGGTACAGCAGCAGAACGAATTTGAGCAAGCTGTTTTTGCCGATCAGGCCGATTTCATTAGAGTCAGCATTCTCACCAATGAGTTTATCCGTTCCGATAATGTGGCATTTAGTCAGAGTATGGACATAGAACCCTCCGTGCTTTTTAAAAAAGCTAAAAAAGGTCAGGGCAGAGCACCCTGGGCCTGGCTTGGAAAATTTTCATCGAGAAGCCTTTTTAAAATAGAAAGGAAAACCCTGGCCAATGCCGACTTACTCGCTTTTAACCCTTTTCAGCTTGATGTGGCCGATACCTCGCTCATTTCAATAGGGTCAGGCATCAGAAATATTGTTTATTTTAACCGTACAGAAACAAAATTCAGGATCGAATTTCAGCAGTCGGATCAGCGAAACAAAACCCTGCTCAATATTGGTTTCGACAGCCGCAGAAGGAGCGATTACTCGCTGATGCCATCTGTAAAACTCAATGATATTTTCAGAACACAGTTCACGGCATTTTATGGTCTCAATGAAAATTTCTCGCAGTTTTTCCCAGACCGAGACTATTCGCTGGAGGTATTTGAATTAAAACCCCAGTTGATCTACATGAATAAAACCCTTTTTAGAACATCGCTGCAGTATAAGTATAAAGAAAGCATTAATAGAATCGGGAATAAGGAAACAGCCAAAAGTCATGACATTACAATCGATGCAAAGTATTCGAATAGTGGAAAAAAAAGCACTTCGGTGAGAATGAGTTTTTCCTGGGTGAATCTTGCTTATGACGGACAAAACAACACCCCTGTTCAATTTGCTATGACAGAGGGACTGCTGAATGGGCAGAATTTTTTATGGACCTTGAATGTCGACCGTTCCATATCGAAAAATATTCAACTCAATATTGGTTACGAAGGCAGGAAAATAGGATCAGCACAAGTAGTGCATGTGGGTAGGGCACAGGTGAGAGCGGTTTTTTAAGCGGTTAAAATATAATTTCAATCTCTCGGTCGAACAATTAGCCTTTCTTTCAGGTTTAACAATTTTGAATTCTGAAAAAAAAAGCTCATATTTGGCTCATTGAAAACCAAATATTGATTATTAACAATACAAATGCATATGACTGATAAAAAAGTTGTTGTTCCAATTATGTCTGATCTTGCTGCTGCTGGCAAGGAGCCTGATATGTTGTTTTGGGTAGGTTGTGCCGGAAGTTTCGATGACCGTGCCAAAAAGGTAACTGTTGCCCTTACAAAAATATTAAATGCTGTTGGAATCAATTTTGCCATTTTGGGTAATGAAGAACGTTGTAGCGGAGATCCTGCGCGTCGTGCAGGTAACGAATTTTTATTTCAGATGACGGCGCAGCAAAATGTGATGACCTTGCAGATGTACAATGTAAAAAAGATTGTAACTGCTTGCCCACATTGTTACAACATTCTCAAAAACGAATATCCGATTTTGGGATTGAACAATGTGGAGGTGATTCATCATTCACAATTGCTGCAACAACTAATCAATGAGGGTAAACTTAAAGTTGAAGGTGGAGCTTTTCAGGGAAAAAGCATCACATATCATGATTCCTGTTTTCTTGGCCGTGCCAACGGAATCTACGAAGCACCCCGTACAGTTTTGGAACAGCTCGATGCCAACCTGAACGAAATGAAACGTAGCAAATCGAACGGTCTTTGTTGCGGTGCCGGTGGCGCTCAAATGTTCAAAGAAGACGAAAAAGGCGACAAGCGCATCAACGATGAGCGCGCAGCAGAAGTTATTGGTACTGGTGCCGAGGTAGTTGCTGCAAATTGTCCATTCTGTATCACCATGCTTCAAGACGGTCTCAAACCCGAAAATGATAAAAGACAGTCACCCATCATGGTACTTGATCTATCGGAAATGATTGTACAATCGAATAAGCTTTGATAAAGATGAAAGAGGAAAGATCTGAAGAGGAAAGATCTGAAGAGGAAAGATCTGAAGAGGAAAG
>JBIPOO010000330.1:0-4035 GCA_044379045.1 Saprospira sp. | reverse complement strand
GTCATTTTTTGTCCGTAGCGAGTAGGCAGTGCCAGTGCTGTTGCGCCATCTATGACAAAATATTCGGCACTGATGAGTAGTTTACCGTTTACGCGGGAGGAGAAATTCATGGTATATGAGTTATGGGTTATTTTATTGCCTTTTATAAAAGTCAAAATTACAAGAAATAGCCAAGTTTCTGAAATTTTTGTAGGGTTAAATAATCAGCGCTAAAATATGCATAATCACCAATATAATTTGGAATAATCATAATTATACCTATTTTAGCATCTATTAACTTTTTAGCAGGATTGATTTTTTTAAATTTTGCCAAAATAAAAGAAAAACAATCAAAGGCGACGCTGATTGGCGTGGTAGAAGTTTAATTTTATACTTATTCAAATCCTTATTAAACAATTTTAATAAATACTTCAAAACCAAAACACCATGGCAGGAGAAATCACCGTAAACGGCAGAAAAAAACTAGCTACGCTGCAAAAAGAATTCAGCGAGGCTTTCAATTATCTTTTTATTGCATTTATCGATATTGCCGATATACGAAGTATCGTTTCCGGGGAGTTTTTGAAATGGATTCAGATGCAACCAATCATGACAAAGGTGTTGTCTGGAAAAGAGTAGCCGATTGGGTAAACACCTATGAGTATAAGAATAAGCCTGTAGAAACTGTTGACTAATTCATTGTATTTTAGATTATTCATTTTTTCATTCACAAAATCAAATTCTTATGCCACTATCAGATTATGACAAAAGCCGGATTTCCGATTGGAAAAGGCAAATAGAATCAAAAAAGATTCAATTATTTAATGTAAAAGATGAGAAGAAAAGAACTTCAGAATCTTTTGCTTACAGAATCAAGAGTGCGAGCACGCCACAGCAAAAGGCCTCTATCCGCCAAAGTAAGATTACCGAAATGGACAATGTAAATAGAAGGATAGATGCCTTAAAAAAAGATATAGCCTATCTGCGTGAACAAATTGCTGATTTGAGAGAGCGAAACAGTTAATATTGAAGTAATCTATTAAGCTCCGCTGTCACAATCAGCGGAGCTTATTTTTTGTAAAATGTATCGTGATGGTATTTTATCCACTCGCCACAAAAAAAGCCACCCCTTAAGGAGCGGCTTTGATGTCTAAATTGTTTTCTAATTTTTTTGCAAGAATTATGATGAAGAATTAAATTTTTAGAACGGCTGTTGACAATTTATTTCTATTCATGATTTTAGATTTTGGTTTAGAAAATAGAACTTAATTTAAGTCCCTTTTTTAGCGTTTAATTGTTTAAATTGATTAAAAATTTTATTTCTAAAGGTTTTTTAATTGAACAAAATTCCGGTTGGCTCTGCAATAGTGGAACCAAACTGATTCACTTTGGCCAAAGTTATTTCGGTGCCATCATCGTTTTTGATGCTCATCAGATCGGGATTGTCAACCGAAAAAGTGCAGGTGAACTCACCGTTGAACATATCGTTAAAAGTGACGTGATCATTGTTTGCAATGGTGCAAGTCGAAAGCGGATTTACAGTCAAAAGATTATTGTCGAAGCTGTATTGTTTGTCGCATAAATCCTGACCCATTTTTAAATCAAGCATATCGGCCGAGAAAGTAAGCTTAGGGAATTTCTTAGTCCAGCTAAGGTTTACGGAACGAGGTACTGATACTACAGATCTTACTGTCCAGGTTGTTCCTTCGAGTGAACTGAGCGATTTTACAGTTGTAATTGTTGCTTCTTGCGGAATTAAAGTTTCAGTTTTTTTACACTGAACAAAAAGAAGAGATGATGTGATGGCTACGGCCAGGATGAATAACTTTTTCATGATGTTTAAATTTTAAATTTTGAGTGATTTGTTACTGATGGATTGTTATTGATAATTATGTTTTACTGTACGTTTAGATTTGAAGGAAGATTAGCAGCAACCGGAGTTGTAGTACCCAATTGAGCAACTCTGCGCAGTGTAATTTCAGTTTCGGAATTGTTTTTCAAGATCATTTCATTGCCATTGTCAGAGATGATGTACTGAAAGTCACCTTCGAGCAAGTCAGACAAAGCTTGATGATTTGGATTGCTAATTGTGCAGCTTGCGAAATCAACAGTGATATTGTCAGTTGCAAACAAATAGTGCTTGCTGCAAATATCTCTTCCAAGTTTCAATTCGATATAATCGTTGAAGAAGTTCATTTTAGGGTGCTTCACAGAAAAGCTGATGTTTACATTTTTTGGAACAGATACTACTGTCAGTACTTCCCAGTTAGTACCTTCAAGTACATTTCCGGTTAATGACTTTTCAGTCGTAATAATTTCTTCAGTAAGTACTTCAGTTTTTTTGCACTGAACAAAAAGTAAAGAAGCAGTGATTGCGAATGCGAGGATGAATAACTTTTTCATGATGTTGTGATTTTGAGTTTTGAGTAATTTGTCGTTTTGATTATTTGATGTTACAAAGGTATGAGTGTAATTTTCTGATTTTTATGACCTGTACCCGAGTTGAAAATGATCTGAGTCAATTTTTAAATTTTTTTATTTTCTCAATTGAAACAAGCTTAAACAGCTGACTAAAAATATATTGTGAAAAATTTTGATTTTAATTTTCAACAGATATTTAATTCCCGTTTCAATTATTGATGATACAAAGGTAGGCGGCTGTGAACCCCAATTCAATGATGGAAAACCAAAGGAAGGATGACCTACGTCAGTTTTGTCAGTTTTTAGTATCTTTTTTGATTTTTTTAAAAAAAGAAAAATTCTATTTTAAAATCATGGGAAATTTTAACCACAGAGTGCACGAAGGAACCACAGAGTGCAATAAAGACATAATATCCAGTTCGGCTTTGCGCCTCTTTGCGTGAAGTAGAACTAGTTCGGTCTTTGTGCCTTTGCGTGAAATAGCCAAGGATGTTCTCTTTTTCTCTGTGTGCAATTATTTCACCACGATCATCGGCTTTGCGCCTCTTTGCGTGAAGTAGAACTAGTTCGGTCTTTGTGCCTTTGCGTGAAATAGCCAAGGATGTTCTCTTTTACTCTGCGTGCAATTATTTCACCACGATCATCGGCTTTGCACCTCTTTGCCTGAAATAGCCATTTGTAGACGAAAGCGTGAAAGCACCCGCTAGTCCACGATGGAATCCCTCCTTGCCACTTTATTAATCTTTAGAGCAAGCCTTTTTATATTCCCACACAAAATTTTATATTTGCAGCTGCAAGATTAATATACACAATAATAAATACTAAATACAATGGGAAGAGCCTTTGAATATCGCAAAGATCGCAAGATGAAGCGTTGGGGCCAGATGGCTAAATTGTTTACAAAAATTGGACGCGAAATAGCCCTTGCGGTGAAAGAAGGCGGTCCCGAACCATCGACCAATCCGCGTCTGCGCATTGCAGTGCAAAGTGCCAAACTGGCCAATATGCCCAAGGTTAATGTTGAAAATGCTATCAAACGCGCTGTTTCGAAAGATGCAGAAGACCTTACCGAAGTTGTTTATGAAGGTTTCGGACCACATGGCATTGCCTTTTTGGTTGAAACATTCACCGATAATCCCACGCGTACAGTGGCGAATATGCGCCTCTATCTGAATCGCTCGGGCGGTGCCCTGGGTACCAGTGGTTCGGTTTCTTTTATGTTCGATAGAGTAGGGGAGTTTGTTTTCGAATTGGGCGACAAAACAATGGATGATATTGAACTCGACCTCATTGACGGCGGTGCCGAGGAAATTGAAATGGGTGAAGAAAATACCGTTTATGTGTACACCGCTTTCGAGGATTTTGGACAAATGCAGGCAAAATTGGAAGAGCTCGGCATTGAAGTGAAAGAAGCCTCTCTGCAGCGTTTTCCGCAGGTGACCAAAGAGCTGACCGATGAACAAAAAGAAGATATCGAAAAACTGATAGAAAAATTTGAAGACGATGACGATGTACAAAAAGTCTTTCACAATATGGCTTAGTTGAAGAGAAATTTTGATTAAAAAATCAATATTAATTTGCTCAACTGAACTTTTTGCCTTACTTTTGCATTCACAAAAAATAAACCTCAGCGTA
>JBIPOO010000329.1:0-4060 GCA_044379045.1 Saprospira sp. | reverse complement strand
TGTGTGCAAGTACTTTCACAAAACCGTCCAAATCGGCACTTGCGCGGGCGCGACCCAAGGCTTTAAATGGAAATTTACCTGATTTATATGGAATGCCTGCGGTTTTCAATTCTTCTTCGGTTTTCCCGACAGCAGCCACTTCGGGCCAGGTATATACTACGCCCGGAATGAGATTATAATTAATATGTGGTTTTTGTCCGCTCATGTATTCTGCCACAAAAATGCCTTCTTCCTCGGCCTTATGTGCCAACATTGCGCCTTTTATAACATCGCCAATTGCAAAAATACCCGGCACATTCGTTTGCAAATGTTCATCAACATTGATTCTGCCTCTTTCGTCAACCGTAACACCTGCATTTTCCAGACCAAGGGCATCGGTATAAGGTTTGCGACCAATTGCAATTAAACAATAGTCTGCTTCTAAAACCAGTGTCTTCGCATCTTTTCTTGCTTCGGCAGTGAGTGTGACTTTTCCATCGGCAGAACTAACAGTTTTTACGGCATGATTAAGATGGAATTTGAAATTGAGCTCCTTTTTCAAGACCTTTTGCATTTCTTTACCCAAATCGGCATCCATACCGCCCAATACAGCATCCTGAAATTCTATTACTTCTACTTCTGTTCCCAATCTGGCATAGACTGAACCCATTTCAAGTCCGATAACTCCGGCACCTATGATCAGCATTCTTTTTGGAATTTCTTTAAGTTTCAATGCCTCTGTAGAAGTGATAATTCTATCCTTATCATAATTGAAAGCAGGGGGTGTAATAGGTTTAGAGCCAGTTGCAATAATCACTTTGTCTGTTTCGATAGTCTGCTCCTCGCCTACTCCGTCTTTAGGTGAAATTTTGATGGTATTTTTGTTCACAAAAGACCCATGTCCCTGATAAACAGTTATTTTATTTTTGTTCATCAAAAAATTAATACCGGAACAGGTCTGACTTACCACATCGTCCTTTCTTTTAATCATTTGAGCCAGATTGGCTTTCAAATCTGAAATTTCGATGCCATGATCGGCAAATTTATGTTGCGCTACGTGGTAATGCTCTGAAGAATCGAGCAGTGCTTTTGAAGGTATACAACCTACATTCAGACAGGTTCCACCCAAAGTTGGATAGCGTTCAATCAAAGCAGTTTTTAGTCCCAATTGTGCACAACGGATGGCAGCTACATAACCGCCGGGACCAGATCCGATAATCGCTACGTCGTATTTCATTATTTTAGTTTTATAGAGTTTTAAATTAAATTCAAAAAATTATTGAAGTAGGGCTAATTTTGCCGCTTCCAAAATGCTGCTAACCGAGTTTGTATCGGGCGCCTGAACATAGACACGCAAAACAGGCTCCGTACCCGATGCGCGCACCATAATCCAAGTATTATCATCGAGATAAAACTTGTATCCGTCTAAGTCTTCTACCCTTTCAATTGCATAATCACCAAAGGATTTGTAATTACCATTTTTGCAATTTTCAACAATTTTATCTTTTTGCTCATTGCTCAGATGTAGGTCGGCACGATCGTAGGCAAAGGGACCAACAATGGCATAAATTTCATTGATTAGTTCACGCAAAGTTTTACCACTTTTTGCCATATACTCAAGCAAAACAAGGCCTACCCAGATACCGTCGCGCTCGGGTATATGTCCAGCAACAGCAATACCACCCGATTCTTCACCGCCTACGAGTACATTTTCTGTTATCATGTATTCGGCAATGTATTTAAATCCAATTTTGGTTACAATGCATTCAATTCCATACAAATCGCAAAGTTTTTTTACTTTATCGGTCACCGGAAAGGAAACCACGACTTTACCATTCATACCTTTATACTTATGCAGATAATGAATGAGTAAGAGCAATATCTGATGAGAATCGACAAAGACTCCATTTTCATCATACATGCCGATACGGTCTGCGTCGCCGTCATTGGCAAGTCCGCAGTTTATGCCTGAATTATTGGCAATGAAAGCTGATAGTTTTTTCAGATTGCGGTGAATTGGCTCGGGTGCCTGTCCTTCGAAACCGGGATTGTGCGTACAATGAAATTCGCTGACGCCGCTCAAAAGCCTTCTTACAACATTTTGTCCAGCACCATACATAGCATCGTAAGCCAATCTCACAAAGGAACTGTTGATGGCTTTCAAATCGAAGTTGGCTTTACAATGGTCAACATAGAGCTGCTCTAAATCGACATATTCAAGGAGCCCTGCCGAAAGCATGTTTTCAAGTGTGGGCAAACTGAGCACAGGCATCGAATCTGGAATCAGCGCTTCCACAGCAGCAATATCTGCCGGCACTGAGGGTCCACCATAATGAGATTTGAGTTTGTAACCGTTATAATCGGGCGGATTATGGCTTGCAGTGATTACAACCCCCAAAAAGGCTGATTTTTTAACAACGCCCAAAGAAACCATTGGTGTTGAGACAAAACCTTGACCCAAATAAACTTTGATGCCATGAGCAGCCAATACCTGAGCAGTTGCTTCGGCAAACATGGGCCCAGCAAATCGACAGTCATGTCCTACAACAGCACTGGTTCCTCCATTGTTCTTGACAAAAAGTGCAGTTGCGTGTGCTACCCTTATTACATTGTCTAAGGTATATTCTTTGGCGATGATTGCGCGCCAACCGTCGGTTCCAAACTTAATGTTTATCATTTTTCTAATAATTTGCATTTCAAAAAAGTGTTGCAAAATTACATTTTTTTTGAAAAGAAGTTGAATTGTGGTGGATTAGGTTACGAAGAAACATAATCTTTTAGAATTTTGGAATTATATCTCGTAAACCCTTACTTTTTTCTCCTTAAGTTTGACATTATCGACAAAGCCAAGCAACTGCGACAGTTTTGATTTTTTGACCGATACAAAAGAACAGTCCTGCTTCAATTCAATAACACCGATATCATTATTGCCCAGTTTTCCTTGTTTGCAGAAAAGTCCGGCAATGTCGCCTTTCGAAATTTTATCTTTGCGTCCGCCCGACACAAAAACGGTGGCCCATTCAGGTTGTCCGGGAAGATCTTCTTTATCAAATTTTACGGCTGCTGCTTTAATAAAATCGGGTAAAGGCTCTCCTGAATAATGGATGACATAGGCTGTACCTTCCTTGTGCATACGCGCGGTGCGTCCATTTCTATGCGTAAACTCTTCTGCCTTTATGGGCAAATGATAGTGAATGATAAATTGAATTTCAGGTATATCGAGGCCTCGAGCAGCAAGATCTGTAGCAATAATCAGTCGAATTGTTCCATTTCGGAAACGAATAAGCACTCGCTCACGGTCTTTTTGTTCCATACCGCCATGAAAACAGCCATGATCGATATTTTTGGAATGGAGAAAATCTGAAACCCGTTCAATGCTTTCTTTAAAATTGCAGAAAATAATACCTGGCTGATTTCCAAGATGATTAAGTGCAAATAAGAGGGTTTCGAGCTTGTCTTTTTGTGGCGATTCAATCAGCCCCAGATTCAATTTTTTAACTCCTTCCTGCAGATAATCGATAATCAATGGTTTTTGAATGCCAATAAAATCGGGAATATGTGCCGACTCAGTCGCTGAGGTCAGGATAATTTTCTCGGGCCAAGGCAGCATTGAAATAATTTCCTTCATCTGCTCCTCAAAACCTACTTCCAATGATTTGTCGAACTCATCAAGGATAAGGTATTTTATTTTTTTGGATGAGACTGTTCCTCGTTGCAGATGGTCCATTACGCGGCCCGGAGTACCAATGAGCAGTGCAGGTGCATGTTTCAGCTCTTCTTTATCCTTTGCAATGGGGCGACCACCATAGACTGCATTGGCTTTGAATCCGCTGCCCATATCTCTGAATACCTGCTCAATCTGCAGAGCCAATTCACGGGAGGGCACCAATATCAGCGCCTGAACCTCTTTTGAATTTTGGTCTAAAAGCTGAAGTAATGGCAAAAGAAAGGCCAATGTTTTTCCAGTTCCGGTTGGCGAAAGCAAGATAATTTCTTCACTGTTTTCGATGGCAAGTGCGGCGTCATCCTGCATTTGGTTCAGGGCTTCGATGCCGAGTTTATGGAGTATTTCGGTTTGTGT
>JBIPOO010000090.1:0-14191 GCA_044379045.1 Saprospira sp. | reverse complement strand
ATTACAATCAAACACCATAATAAATTAAATAATATATAAAAAACTAAACCCTGACGTTTTGAAAAATCTTTTATTTTTTGTTCTTCTATTAAGTTCATTAAACATTGCAGCACAATCTTTTAATGAAGAATCTGATGTAGTTGCCTATATGGATGGAAAAACCTTTTACAATAGTGAAAATGGTCTGGAAATCGAGTATGGCTACATCCCCACCTACAACACCTATGGCATAAAGGTTAAAAACAAAGATGGTGGCCGTTTTTATTTCATTAATGTAGAGATAACAACTTCTTATGATGGCAGTTATGCTGATCTTTATGGAATGAGTGCAGAGACCGGGTCAAATTTCGGTTTCAGGCTTTTTAAAGGTAAATTGGTTGTCGGTTATGGCGAAGACGGCGCCCAAACTTTCTACAAGAAATAACTATCCTTTGATGATCAATTTTTTAACTTTTAAAAATATTGTAACTATGAAAATTAAACACTTGTTTTTTCTGCTCCCCACCTTTTTCCTCTTTTCCTGCGCATCTGATTCAGCAGAGGTGAAATCAGAAAAAAAGGAAGAAGCTGTAAAAACAACAAAAGAAGACACGATTACTGAGAAAGTTTCTGAAAAAAGAAATATAGTAAAAGCTGTATTCAAGAGTATTGACTGTAAGGAGAACAGCTGTCCTTGTAATGGATGTGTTTATACCTTTGAAAGTGCTGAAAAGGGAACCCAATCCTTCAAATTTAATAGTCTGGATAAGGGATTAAAGCAAAATTTAACTGTCAAAGATAAAGATGGTAAATTAGTACCTAACCCTTCCTTTCTTGGAAAATCATTCGAAATTGAGTACAGCGATTACACTTGTTCCCATAAAAATTGCGATAAAGCAGAAGAAAACTTGAAACGAATATTTAGTTTAAAGGAAACTCCCTTGCAGGAAAAGGAGCAAAAGGACGAGGTAATTGATTTTACTGGAACTGTAATTTCTAATAACGGTGGACATGAGGGCATTTGGTATGCTACCATAAAAGTTAATAGTGGTAAACTCAAGGGGCAACAAGTTGATGCTTGGTTTCAAACAGGTTTGTTTACTTCAGGCGAAGGTAGTTTTAGACATATAAATAATACTGAGCTAATGTACGGAATTCCTTTAAATGCTATTACACCTGAGGGCAAATTGGATGTAAAAGGTAAATTACATTATACAACATGTACTTTTGATTCTCAAGAGGCCATAAATCCTACTTACAAAAAGAAGGCTTACCGAATAAAAGAGATAAGCAATGCCAAATAACTTTATTCTAATCAATATTTAGTTAGCTACTAGTTTTAAAAAGTGTAGACGAGAAACCAAAAAAAATGGGGTAAATCTCGAAAAGCCAGATGAGTAGGGATATTATATTAACTTTTTATGAGAATTTTATTTGTTTTAGCTTTCTTGCTAACATGCAGTTATATGAGTGCACTGTCATCAACACTTATAGGCAAATGCAAGTTTGAAGGTACACTGCCCGGAGGCGGAAGATCGCTTCTGATTTGAGCTGATATCGAACTCTACTCAAATTGTAGTTTTTAGCTTACAACCTCTGTGGTGGCTTAGAAGTTTATTCCGGCAATGGAGATATCTGGTTTATTTACAGAAATCCGGAAGCCAAAAGAAAAACAAATATTGTAACGAACGGCTAAGTCCAGACTTGTGACGACTTTTAATTTATACATCTCAAAAGCCGGTTTGGCGGGCTTTATGTATTTCATAATTACTTCAGCTGCGATTAAAAGTAATTGAATAGTTTCAAACAAAAAAATCCGAGGGTTTCCTCGGATTTTTTTACTTTAAGTTTTCACCTTTATCAGATACTTTAAATGTTATCTATATTCTGGTCGATATCAAGAATCTGTTTTTCCTTGTCTTTGAAAGATTTTACATCTTTCTTTACTACTTTTTGATTCTTTTTCAACTCACGCATTTCATCACTTAAAAAGGAGCCTTCCATAATCTGTTCCTGCAGACTTTTCAGGGTGCCAGGGCTGTAAGGCACAAGGATAGAACTGTTTTTCTCCCCGATGTCTTTGATCGTATCATAATGCTGGGTCAAAAGGACAAACTGCATAATTTCTACAGGAGAAACATCCTGCAGTGTATTGCTAAAATCTTCGACGGAATCGGCAAAACCTTTGATGATGGCCAATCGCTGCTCGGCAACACCTTCGCCCTGTAGCCTTTTGCTTTCTTTTTCAGCTTCGGCATCTTTGATTTTGGCAATTTTCCGGCCTTCGGCATCTTCCGAAAGGGCTTCTTTGTTACGACGCGCAGCATTGATACGATTCATAGATTCTTTTACAAGCCCGTCGGGATCTATATCTGTAATAAGCGTCTGAACGATACGGTAACCGTAAATTTCCATATTTTCGGAAAGTTCGGCTTTTACAGCATTGGCAATATCATCTTTGCGCACAAAAACATCGTCGAGATCGAGCTTTGGCACTTCGGCACGCACTACATCGAAAATGTAGGAGGAAATCTGCGCATAGGGATCATCCAATTCATAACACGCTTCCTTCACCTTGTTTGCCATTACCTGCACATGCACCGATGCCTGCAGTTTAATAAACACATTGTCCTTGGTTTTGGTCTCGACATGTACATTCATCTGTTGAATTTTCAGATTAATGCGGCGGCTTACCTTATCGAGCACAGGTACCAGGAAATTAAGACCGGGATGCAGAATTCTGTTGTACTTACCGAAACGCTCCACCACGAGTGCAGAACGCTCCTTGACCATCTTAACGGTTGATAGAAGCAATAATAAAAAGGCGACAGCTGCGCCAATTAGAATGGGTAACATAATTTTAGTTTTTAATTAAAAATCTATGGTGAAATGACAATATAGGGTTTTTTTTGGCAAATTCTTCATCATTCATCAGATCCAGGCAATTTTTAACGCAAAGGCGTAATAAGTCAGAATTATGAAGTTAGAAATTAGAAGTTAGAATTATGAAATTAGAAATTTGAAGTTAGAAGTTAGAAATTTGAAATTTGAAATTGTCAATTTTTCAATCTTCCACTTTACGCTCCGCTTCTTTCCTCTTTCCTCTATTTGCGGCTCCTCTGCTATTGTTTTTTTTCAAAGGCTAAAGCCGTTTGGAAAAAATCTTTCAATCTTCATCTCGTCATTCTTACGAGACATATTCTATCCTACTTTTTCACCGCTTTTATCTTACCAGTTTTGATATCATTTACATAGCGGGCAACTTCTTTTGAGATTACAGGAGCCAAAAATACCACACCAATTACATTGGGGAATACCATTGCAAAAATCATAGCATCGGAGAAGCCTACTACAGAGCCAAGGCTTGCTGTCGCACCGATGATGATGAAAATGCAGAAGATGAATTTATAGACCAGGTCCATCATTTTACTTTTTCCAAAAAGGAATTTCCATGCCTGCAAACCGTAATATGACCAAGAAAGCATGGTAGAAAGTGCAAAAAGTACCACCGCAAGTGTAAGTACATACTCAAAACCGGGAATTACAGATGCAAATGCTTTTGAAGTAAGACCAACGCCATCTAGTCCATCCACATTGTTATAGTTGTTGGTAATGATAATTACGACAGCTGACATCGTGCAAATAATGATGGTATCGATAAAAGGCTCGAGCAAGGCAACGATTCCTTCACTCGCAGCATGAGTGGTACGTACGGCCGAGTGCGCTATGGCAGCAGAGCCCACACCTGCTTCATTAGAGAAGGCAGCACGCTGGAAACCAGCAATCATGGCACCTATAAAACCGCCAACCGCCGCATCGGGACTGAAGGCCTTAGTAAAGATAAGTCCAAAAGTTTGCGGTAAAGCAGTAATATTAACTCCTATGATAATCAGTGCAGCACCAACGTATAGAATTGCCATAAATGGAACGATTGCCTCGGCAACTACCGCAATTCTTTTAATACCGCCAATGATAACGATTGCAACCAACACAGCAGTAACGATACCAAAAATAAGGTTGGCAGTTCCACCGCTTGCACCAATTACAGCATTGAACTGTACAGCAGCCTGATTCACCTGGAACATATTTCCGCCACCAAAAGAACCGCCCACACACATAATGGCAAAGAAGATAGCAAGAAACTTACCAAGGGAGGCTAGGCCTTTTTCTTTAAAACCATTTTTAAGGTAGTACATAGGACCTCCATGTACAGTACCATCTGGAGCAATTTCGCGGTATTGTACACCAAGGGTACATTCCGAAAACTTGGCAGCCATGCCTAGAAAACCGGCAACAATCATCCAGAAAGTAGCACCGGGTCCGCCAATAGTAATTGCAATTGCCACACCTGCTATATTACCCAAGCCAACGGTAGCTGACAGTGCTGCCGAGAGTGCCTGAAAAGGAGAAACCTCTCCCTGTGTACCTTCATTACTAATGGTATCAAGATTGTCTTTATCTTTTTCAACATTTGCGCCGGTAGGATCGTAATATTTCCCACGTACAGTATCGAAAGCCAGGCGTATGTGACGGATATTTGGAAACTTGAAATATATGGTACAGAACAATGCACCCAAAATAAGTACGATCAAAACGAAAGGCAGTCTAACGGCACCTGTTTTCATTACATACACAGGCGTTTTTTCGCTCAATGTTACATCTGCAGCAGGCACAACTTTAAAAGGTGCACCTTTGATCGTGTATTCCTTTCCGAATTCAATTTTTTCTTTAACACTATAGGTATTTCCATTTTCGCTCAAGGTATAAGTCAAATTACAGAATTTATCATCGAGATAAGAAACTGTAAAGTCAGACCCGTCGTTAAGTGGCGTGGTAATTTGGAAAGCAGGTTTGGGCGCAGGAACATTTTTGGACCTTTTCTCCTCAACGATTTTTTTATTTTCAAGCTTTGCCTTTGCAAGAGCTTTCTCATCCAGTTTAATGAGGTAAGTTTTCTCAGCTTCGGTATTGATGTAACCTCCGCCACCGGCAGCTTTGTGTTTAAAATACTCGTCCTGTGAAACGGCAGTATAATAACTTATCTTGTCGGATGCTTCTACGGTTGAATAATCGCGACGGTCACTCAGTTTAAAAGAATAAAAAACAATACTCTGTATAAAATTAGAGGTTGGTTCAAATCCTTTATCAATCTGTTTGTCAATTCCATAGTACTTTGATGGAATAGACTCGTCAATCAGCGTTTTTTGTGCAAATGACCAGCTTAGCAGCATCGAAAAGAAAAAGAGCAGGCTGTACTTTTTCATAATTTTTTTTGATTTGGTTATTGTTGGTATTAAACTATTGTGAAATTAAGTTTGCCAAAGATACAAAACTTGTACTTTGTCAGTATATTTTTTACAGTTTTTTAAAGACTGCCCTGAAAGAGTCTAAATTGATTTTGTAAATTTACAGCAAACAATCTAATTTTTAAGATTATGGATAAAGGCTTATCTTATTTTTTATGCCTGCTGGTCTTCCTTTCCAGTCAAATTTTTGCACAGCAAAACAAAGCTATAGGTAGCTGGGAAGGCACTTTAAAGGTTAATAAATCTGACCTGAGACTGCTTTTTCATATTAAAGAAGAAAATGGAGGACTTAGTGCTTATCTCGATAGCCCCGATCAGCTGCAGTATGGTTTGAAAATGGACACGGTTATTGTGGACGATTTGGGGTTTAAAGTAGAATTCAAAGCTGCAAATGCAAAGTATAACACTTTTTATACAGAAAATTTGGATGAAGCCCAGGGCGACTGGGTACAAATGGGCACTACCTACCCTTTAAAAATTAAGAAGAATCCAAATTATAAGCCCAGGGTTTTTCGACAGGAACCCCAAGCGCCTTTTCCCTACAAGGCTGAGGAAGTCCTTTATGAAAATAAAAAAGCTAAAACTTTTATCGGCGGAACGCTGACAGTTCCTGATGAACAAGAAAAAAAATTCCCCGCCATCTTACTCATCAGTGGCAGCGGCAATCAGGACAGGGACGAAAATGTAGCCGGACACAAACCCTTTCTGGTGATTGCCGACCACCTCAGCCGCAGGGGATTTGCGGTGCTCAGGGTCGATGACAGGGGTGTAGGTGCGAGTAGCGGCAATCCGCAATTATCCACCACTTCCGATTTTGTCACTGATGTAAAAGCAAGCGTTAATTTTCTTAAATCGCACGCTGCGGTAGATCCCGATAAAGTTTTCTTAGTTGGCCACAGCGAGGGTGGTCTCATAGCCATCATGACCGCTGCAGAATTGAAAAAAGACCTGGCCGGAATCGTACTGCTTGCAGCACCCGGAGTGCCTATGCATGAGCTGCTGTTGCGCCAATCGGCCGATATTATCCGCCAAAGAGGCATGGAAGAAGAATACATTAAAGCTGCCAGCGATTTCAACAGAATTTTTTACAAGACTATGCTGGCCGATAAAAAGAATAAATTGACGATCGCTACGCTTTATCAAAAAATGTCTCCTCTTATGAACGCCTTACCTGAAGCGGCTAAAGAAGCGCTTGAAATGTCGGAAAAAACGCTCATGCAACAATGCTACTCGTTTATGATGCCCTGGATGCGCTATTTTGTAAAAATCGATCCCAAGCCCTATCTGAAAAAAGTAAAATGTCCGGTTTTAGCAGTGAATGGCAGTCAGGATATTCAGGTGGCCGCAGGACCAAACCTGGAGGCCATCAGAATCAATATGCCCCAAAACAAAGATATAACCTGTAGTGAAATCCCTGGACTGAATCACTTTTTTCAGCATTGCAAAAGTTGCAGTGTACAGGAATATGGCGAATTGGAAGAAACCTTTGCTCCAGAACTGCTGAAAGTAATGGAAAATTGGTTAAAAGAAAAAGCTAAGTAGGTTCATTTATTTTTTATAAGACTTGAGTTTTTCGACAAAAGCTTTGGCCTCTTCTTCTGTTTTAAAGTCCATATAAAGGATTGTATTTGATTCCATCACTTCCTCTGAATCTAGGTAGGTATTAAAGTATGTAATTATTTTTTTATCTCTTTTTGTATATATTAACAGTGACCATCCATCATGTGGTCTGCTAAATTTATTCATATCGCTAATAAAGCTTGACTTAAGATTAAGTTCTGAAATCAATACCTCTTCTTTTTTGTAACTGAAGATTCCCCCTTCGTCCCTATAAGAAATTTGATGCGTGGTAAGCATCCCATAAGATATATCATAATAGCTGTTTGAATTATGAGCAGGAATTGCCTTGAATGTCTGTATACCTTCAAAGCTGACATCAATTCCGGCAATTGTGAATTTTACTTTTTCCTGAGCATTGGCCAAAATTGCGATAAAGCAAAGCAATAGCGTAACGGCAAATTTTTTCATGATATTTTAGTTTTAAAGCTTATTTCTGATCATTTTTCATACAGGATTCTAAAAGCACCTGCATATAGCCCAGGCCTTTTTCTCGGGCAAAATTAACATTTCTTACGGGTATAGTTTCAGCATTAGGATAATTTTCCAGGGCAAGTTCCAAACTTTCCTCGCGCAGCAGATGCAGCATTGGATAAGGTGAGCGGTTGGTATAGTTGGCAGCATCGTCTTTGGCGCTGTCGGCAAACTGATAATTGGGATGAAAACTGGCGATCTGAAAAACGCCCTCATAACCCTGGTCTTCAACGAGTGCATTGGCAAGGTCGAGTAAGTCAAGATAATCATCAAATTCGGAAAAAGCAAGTGGGTAAATCAGCAGCGATGTCTCGGTGCCTGAGTTATCTTCGAGAAAATGGATCTCACGCAAAAGATTTTCTAAGGCAGGTTCAATGCCGATGGCATCGGAAACTGTAAAGCGGACCCTTTCATTTATCAATTCGCGTTGAGCGAAAGGACAAAAATTCAATCCGATGACTACTTTTTCAACCCAGTTTCGGGTCTGTTTTATAATTTCGCTTTCGTTCATTTTTTTGATGTGTCATTTAGATGTTAAGGTGCAAGTCGGTCCATTTTCCATGCTCTCGGATGCAGCTGCTGCAAGGTAAATTGCAGGCGATCGTGCAGGCGGTTGCTGCGGCCTTGCCAAAATTCGATACGGTATGGTGATACAAGAAAACCGCCCCAGAAATCAGGTACTTCAATAAAATCTTTTCCAACAAAAGCTGACTCCAGTTCTGAATATTTATTTTCAATAACATCGCGGTTTTCAATGATTTTGCTCTGATTCGAGGTCATTGCTCCCAATTTACTGCCATGCGGTCGTTTGTTGAAATAGTCCTGCGATTCGGTTTTCGAGATTTTTTCGGCCATCCCGTCAATTCTCACCTGTCTTGCCAGTTCGGGCCAGAAAAAGAGCAGCGAAACATGGTTATTTTCCTTAATTTCTTCGCCTTTTTTGCTGTCGTAGTTGGTATAAAAAATAAAGCCTCTGTCATCGAGCCCTTTCAATAAAACCGTACGGGCCGAGGGTATGCCTTTAGGCGTAGCAGTTGCCAGGGTCATGGCATTTGGTTCCATACATTGTGCAGCAATGGCTTCAGAAAACCATTTTTCAAACTGTTTCATCGGATCGGGCAAAACATTATGTTCTTCCAAAACTCCATTGCTATAGTCTTCGCGCAGGCTTTCTATATAGTCTTTGTCAATTTTCATAATTATTAGCTTTTGTGGACATAAAGTTAATAAAAAAGCGTCAGGTAAGTTCACCCGACGCTTTCATAATTTAAAAAACCTATTAAAAGTTATGGCTTGTCGCTTGTAGTTTTTTCAGGTTTAACCGTTACAATAACTGCCTTATCGAGGTCGATCATTGTTTTGGCTGCATTCTGAACATCGGACAATTTCAAAGCCTCGATTCTTTTTTCTGTATCGAAAACTCTAAGCGGACTTTCATTGTGCTGATAACTATCGACAAGCACCTGTGACCAGAAATTATTACGTTTGATATTGGTTTCGTAAGTACGTCGGCGAGTTTCTTTTACCTTTGCCATGTTGTCTTCGCTTGGACCCTTTGTCTGCAATGATTTAATTTCATCTTTTACAGCCTGTACCAATTTGTCAACATCTTCGGGTGCACATTGGAAAAAGACCAATACCTGACTGCTACCATGCGGATCGCGGCTCAAACCTCCGCCTACAAATGGCGAATAAACACCGCCCTTGTCTTCGCGCAGATTTTCGCGCACCATGATGTTGAGTACACCCACCATAGCATCTATGTGCAGGGCCTTATCACGCGACCATTCCTCATCTTTAGGGAAAGCAATAATCACATTGCTCTGTGGAGCAAGACCTTTTACGAGGGGCAGATTCTGTCCGCTCTTTGGAGCATAGACCCCAACATCTTTCCAGTTTTCCTTTCTATTTTTAGACGGAAGGCTACCCAAATATTTTTCGATGAGTGGTTTAGATTTCTCAGGATCGACATTACCAACCAATACAAAAGTAAAATCGCTACAATCGGCAAAACGCTCTCTGTACACCTCATAAGCGCGGTCGAGACTGATAGATTCAATTTCTTTTTCAGATAGAATCCCTCTGCGACGAAGGTGATTGCCCGATACAACTTTCTGGAATTCATTGCTAAAATATCCTTGCGGACTAGAAAGTGCATTGCGCATTTCCTCTTTCATTTCATTTTTGAATGCATCGAATGCATCTTGTTCTTTGCGCGGTTTGGTTGCGTAAAGGTGAACCAGTTGAAGCAAGGTTTCGAAATCTTCCATAGAAGAACTACCGTCAAAACCTTCCCAAAGCTCGGCAATGTAAGGATTGAGTCTTAGTGTTTTTCCTGTGAGTTTTTTATCGAGTGCAATTTTATCAAATTCACCTACACCACCTCTCGATACTATATCGTCGGCATTGGCAGCCGAAAGAAAATCTTTGTCATCGTAGATTGAGTGACCGCCAGGACTGAAAGCAGAAAGCAAAATCTGATCATTCTGAAAATCTGTCGGTTTCAAAATTACTTTTACACCATTTGAAAGGGTCATTTCAGTCACATTCAAACCATTGTCGGGAATGCTTTTGCTTGCAACTGTAGAACCGCTTTTAGGTTCTTCTGCCATAAGCGGCAGATCCAAAAATTTGTCCTTGTATGCTTCAACCTCCATTTTTTCAACCTCGTCCAAAATTTGTACAATATACTCCTCTGTTGGAATTTTGAGGCCTTCTTTTGCTGGTGCAGTTAGTATTACAGAACGATTCTCCTTGGTAATCCATTTTTCTGAAAGTTGATTTATTTCAGCCAATTTGAGGGTAGGAATAAGCTCCTTAGCCATTTGAAGTTCTTTATCAACGCCCATCACAGGTTGTTCTTCGAGAAAATGTGCCACATATTCCATAGCAAGTCTGCCCGAGGTTTGCTTATCGGCCTCTTTGAATTGCTGTTCAAAACTGCGAAGTACTGCAATTTTAGCACGTTCAAATTCCGATTCTGTAAAACCATGTTTCTTAACACGCATCTGCTCAATCATTACCGCACGGATACATTGTTCAATGCTATTTTCTTTGGCTGTTGCCTGAATGAAATAACCGTCCTTGCTGCGTACATAGCTGCCATAACCGGCACCTGCATTGGAGAAAGGCGCGTCTGATTTCTGTGCAATTTCATCGTAACGATCGCTCATCATACGGCTGTAGATATTGCTCATCATATAGTTGCGATAATCGTCGATTGTTTTGATCTTTATCGGATCGTGCTTGTGAATCAACTGAAATGAAACACGGGTAGCTTCGGGGTCGGTAGCGACACCAACAAAGGTTTCCTGGTGTCCAGGTACCTCATAAGTTATTTTTTCCTTTGATTTTTCCGGATTCTTAAGTGCTACAAAACGCTCTTTTACCTTTTTCTCAATTTCATCGACATTGATATCGCCCACTACGACCAATGCCATCAAATCGGGACGGTACCAATCTTTGTAAAATGTGGTAAGACGCTCGTAGGGAGCCTTCGTTATAACCTCGGTAGTCCCAATTGGCAGACGATTGGCATAACGTGTTTTATAGAAAATTTTAGGCCAGTAAACCTGACGCATACGCTCATCGGCACCCAAACGAGTACGCCATTCCGAGAGGATAACACCACGTTCTTTGTCGATTTCTTCATTGGCAAAGGTTACGGCTCCTGCCCAATCCTGCATTACGAGCAGTCCTTTATCAACCAAACCTTCCTTATCGGTTGGAAGCTGAAGCATGTAAACGGTTTCATCGAAAGAAGTGTAGGCATTGAGGTCGGCGCCGAAACGAACACCTGTGAGTTCAAGAAAATTAACCAAAGCATTTTTTTCAAAATTTTTGGTTCCATTGAAACACATATGCTCAACAAAGTGCGCCAATCCCTGCTGGCTGTCCTCTTCCTGCATAGATCCTGCATTCAGCGCCAATCGAAGCTCTACCCTGTTTTCGGGTTTTGCATTTTTACGGATGTAATAACGCATTCCATTGGAAAGGGTACCTGTTCTTACATTTTCATCGAAAGGTAATTCCGCATCAAAACCGCTTTTACCTTCGGTAACTTCACTGGTTTTTACGTTGGAATTGAGATTTTGCAGCTTGTTCAGTGGATTCGGTTTGCCTGAATCGGCCGAAACAGTATTCTTGTTGTTCCCATCGCCTTTCAGTTTGGCATTGCCTCCTGTACTTTTACAGGAAACCGAAAGAATAATAACCATTAGTACAAGGACTAATTGAGAAAACTTAAAGTTCATAAGTTTGATTTAATATGTAATAAATTTTTTACAGGATCTGAATTAACTTCAAAATTACACACGAAAATAACTCATCTTGTCCTAATTGTAATTTTTTTTCGACTGATTAAAGAAAATTACGCCTAAATTTATTTATTTTTATCCTCGTTTTGGTGTAAAGGCTTCATTTCCTGTAAGCACATCACATCATATCTTTGAATAATTTATCCCTCTTTTATGTTACAATAAGTTGTAAATCACACATAAATGGCCATTGAAAAAAACATAAATCAGGTTGCTTCTCTTTTGGAATTGATAAAAAAAGGCGATCCCAAAACACTGAAAAAACTATACGAGGAAAACCGTAAGCCTTTTATAGGTTGGGCCAATCAATTTTATCAATGTGACGAGGAAGATTCCATCGAAATTTTTCAAAAAGCTTTTACAATTTTTTACTTCAACGTCAAAGACAATAAACTTGTAGAACTTACAAGTTCTGTAAAAACTTATCTCTTCTCAATCGGGAAAAATCTGTTTCGGGAAAAATTCCGCGATAAGCACAATAAACTTATCGATATTGATGATGTGGCTTACAGTGCGCAGATCAATGAAAAGATCGATTCTAATATTCTGGATGATTATCAACATGAACATCAGCGCGAACTTGTAAAAAAGCTGCTCGCCGAAATTGGAGAACCCTGCAAAACACTACTTACGCTGATTTTTATTCACAACTACTCAAACGACGCAGTAGTTGAAGAGATGAACTACAGCGATGAAAGGGTAGTGCGAAAAAGAAAATCGCTCTGCCTAAAGCGCATGCGCGAGATTGTTGCAGGCAAAAAGGACAGTGACCTTTTGTTCGACTAGAATGATTGAAACCTGGAAAGATTTATATATCTTCTCCTTAATCCAAAGTCACCAGATATTCTTCAGCCCTTTTCAAGAGCAATGCCCTGCGCTCGGCTGTCATTTTGTCGAAACTATGCACTAGCATACCCAATCGTGGATTTTGAAGAAAGAAATCTCGATGTTTATGCATAAAGCGCCAGAAAAGTGCATCCCAGACTTCCTGCCAATCACCTTTTTTGAAATCGCTCATTTTCATGAGGTAGCTGCTACCGCTGATATAGGGTTTAGTTGCCATTAGGCCTCCATCAGCAAATTGGCTCATACCGTATACATTCGGTACCATAACCCAGTCATAGGCATCGATAAAAAGTTCCATAAACCAACGGTAAACCTCATCTGGGTCAAACTCGCAGAGCAGCATAAAATTACCCAGCACCATCAATCGTTCAATATGATGGCAATATGCTGTTCCCATAACTTTTTGGATAACGCTGTCAATAGGGCCAATTCCGGTTGTTCCATCATAAAATGACTTTGGAATTTTTCGGGAGAAGCCCCAGTAATTGCGGGTACGTTCCTCACTGCCTTTCAATACATAAACCGCTCTGATAAATTCACGCCATCCCATAATCTGCCTGATAAAACCTTCGAGTGAGTTTAATGGCAAATCAGGATGCATGGCAGCATAAGCCAGTGTTTTTTCAAGCACATAGGCAGGAGTGAGCAGGCCTGAGTTGAGCATGGGTGTGAGGAGACTATGATGCAAAAAATGCTCTTTTTCAACAATGGCATCCTCGTAATGACCAAATTCCCAAAGTCTTTTTTCTAAAAAATCATCGAGCCAACTTATGGCTTCTTCACTTGTGTATGGATAAATTGGGGTTTTAGCGATGCTGCCATAATTATTGCAAAAATATTTTTCACAATAGTGAATTGCCTCTTCCCAATATGAATCGGATGCAGGCAAATTTATAAAAGGGGCCGTTTTATTTTTGGGATACTTCTGCCGGTTTTCCGCATCATAAGTCCATTTGCCACCTAGGGGTTTTTTACCGTCGAGCAGAATGCCTCTTTTTTTGCGCTGATCGACATAAAAATCGGTTTGGAAAAGGCGTTTTTTTTCTGCAAAATAATTTCTGATTTCGGGCAGACTATTTAGGAACGTTGGACTTTGATGTTCAATAAGTTCAATGCCATGCTTTTTTGCAGACTGCTGTAGTCTTCTATTAAGCCAATTATCGCTGCATTCGAAATATTCTATCTGATTGACTCCCTTGAGGGCAAGATCATCCAACAAAAGCCTGACATCTGAAAGTTTATCCTGCGCAGCAATGTAAAGGCAGTTTGAATTGGATTTTGAAATCTTTTCAAAATAAGCCCTCATGGAGGCCCGCTGCCAGGCAATCTTCTGTTTGTGAAAAGGATACTGATTAAAAAAAAGAAATTCTTCGATAATTATCAGTTGTCCAGTATAAGCGGAAATTGAGTCAAACAGCTGATGCGGAAAGATCAGAAAGGTATTCAAATGCAATTAGTTTTATGTTCATATAAGTCAACCCAATCCAGCGATAAATGTTTAGTTACTTAAGTTTTAAATTTGATTATTTGTATTAGTATTTATAACAAAAAAGCCCGACTCATTTAAGAATCGGGCTTTAAGATTGGGTAGGCGGCGACCTACTCTCCCACTTACGTAGTACCATCGGCGCTGAGGGGCTTAACTGCTCTGTT
>JBIPOO010000328.1:0-4065 GCA_044379045.1 Saprospira sp. | reverse complement strand
AAACCAGAATTTCTTTTTGTAAACCACTGAGATATCAAAGTCGAGTTCAGTTGGTGCGTTCACACGGGTATCTGCACTATTTCTCGCAGAGAAAAGACCCACGTTTTTGATTAAAAGAATTGGACGCAAGACAATATCCTCTTTTTTGATAGGGATAATAGCACCACCGGTCAGATAAAAATGCCTGTAAGACTGCGCAACCGGAATAGTTATTGGCTCGAAAGATTCACGTTTTCTGAAAGAATGTTCAACCAGCATAGGAGATGAAAAACCTACGAACCATTTTGGGGCTTGCAGATAAAATCCCGCACCAAAATTGGGCATCCATAAATTGAGCGCTTGCTGGTTATTGAATGCAGGATCGTTATAGTTGGCATAATCGAGTTTGTTCCAATCTGCACTAAAATTCGTAAAACCGCCCTGCAGACCCATATACAGGAAAGTTTTGGGCTGCAAAGATTTTCTGTGGCGATGATAGCGTTTACCAATAGCAATTCTGTAGGAAAATGATCCGTAAAGATTAAATTGGCGAAAGACAGCAATCTGATCCAACGAAGTATTAAGACCTAGCCCTAAACCTTGTTTTGGAATAAAATTGTGCAGGGTAAGACTTTGCGTCATTGGGGCACCTTTAAGACCCCACCACTGATGGCGATGCAATAAAGATAAATCGAGATAACCTGTAGAGCCTGCGTATGCAGGATTATAGGAAAGAGGATTGAAAATATACTTGGTAAACATCGGATCCTGCTGAGCTTTGAGCGGAGCCAATGATATGAGAAAAACTAAAGCAGCAATTATGTAATAAGATCTTATCATCTTGCTATTTATTGGAGTATAAGCCTTAATTTAAAATTTAGTAATAATGATAAAACGCAGAAAAATAGTTCTCTGTGTTGGCTTATAAAAAGTGTAGGCTAAATACTGTCTATGCAAAGATATTTTTTTTGAATCAATTATCAAAAAAATAATAGTTTTATTTCCTGAAACTCAAAGCAATCCAAACAACAGCCGGAGCGCCCAGCAGGGAAGTAATTATATTTATTGGAATTATTTTGTCCTGAAAAGGTAAGGTAGCAATAGTCTGACACCACAACATAACAACCATTCCCAATAAAATTGTACCAGGAATAAGTATCTGATGCCTTTGGGTGCGCCAAAGCATACGGGCGGCATGAGGTACTGCAATTCCAATAAAAGCAATTGGTCCGCAAAAAGCAGTAATACTGCCAGCAAGCAAAGCTGTTGCAATAATGATATACCATCGGATTTTTTGTACATTTATGCCTAGAGACTTAGCATTCTCCTCCCCTAATAGCAGTACATTGAGCGGCTGTGCCAGAAAAAAAGCAAAGGTCAAAACCGATATATTAAGCACCGAAAGTACCAGAATCTCCTCGCTTCCAAGGCCTCCTAAATCGCCCATGCCCCAAATGACAAATCGTTGCAGAGCCTCGCTTCCGCTGAAAAACTGAAGCAGCATGACGATTGCCGAAACGGCAGAACCCAGCATCATACCCAATATCAGAAGTGTGCTTACATCTGCTATCCGTCGAGATACTGTCAATAACAACACAAGAACCACTGCAGCGCCCAAAGAAGATGTTGCGACCAAGCCCCAGCCGTTTAAAAAAGCACCTGCAAGTCCCATGCTCATAAACCAACCCGATCCCATAATCCACACTGCCGCTCCAAGGCCAGCTCCGCTGCTGATACCTAACACAAAAGGTCCTGCGAGTGGGTTTCTGAAAAATGTCTGCATCAACAATCCACTTAGTGAAAGAGATGCTCCGGCAAGCATTGCAGCTGCTGCTTTTGGCATTCTGATTTGCCAGACTATTTTAGCGAATATGGTTTCACTTTCAGCGCCTACTAATGCTGAAATGACTGATGAAACAGGTACATACACTGAGCCGATGGCCAGATTTAAGACTATCCCAAGCAGCAATAAGCAAAAAAGTATTAAGTAGGATATTCTCATTATTTTTTAGACTTTAGACAATCAGACTTTAAATCAATGTTTGATAGCTTGTTTCATAGTAACCTTTTGCATTAAAACTGCTATTTCGTTCATATTTTTAAAAATGCTGAAGGCATTTGTAAAAATCTTCGACGCTGAACACAGGTTTAATATCAAGTTCATTCTCAAATTCTCAAATTCTCAAATTAAACCATTCTTTCTTCTACAGCGGCATTAAAATACCTCGCTCCTAAGGCTACAGCCCTTTGGAAAAATTCGTTTCGCTTCGCGGAGCTTTGGTTCACGGAATTAAAATCTTTTCTCTTCAGCTCTTTCAATCTTCAACTCTTTCAATCTTCAATTCTAATTTCTTTCCGCTTTCACTATTTCAACCGCTCATAATAATACAACTTATGTTCGGGAAATTTTTTTGGATGGAAAATTTTAATCAAATCTGCTAATACCAATTCGGGGTGTACAATGGCTGATTCATAAAAATCGTAACCTCCGTTTTCTGAAATACGGGCAGTATAGCTGTAAATCTCTGAATTTTTGAAGGGTTTAAAGGCTGAGTAGCGGGAATCGGCGTTCAAAAGATCATTTTTGTTTTTGGCAAGTACTATATTGAGCCAGATATCGGCACTTTGAGCTTTGTACAGCACTGATTCAAAATCTATTGGGATGCCACCTTTTTCAGTATCATCGGCCCAGGGATAAATTCCGCCGGCATCAGCAATAAATTGGGCTGTATAACTTTTTCCACCGGGTACAAACCAGGAACCTTCTTGCGCCATTCCAACCATTACCTTTGGTTTTTGTTCGATATTCTTGCCTATTTGTTGAATTTCGAGATATTTTTTAGCTATCTGTCTGAATTCCTTTTGGGCAAAGTCCGATTTTTCGAAAAAATAGGACATAAAAACTGCCCATTCTGCCCTACCCAATGGGCTGTCCTCCATAAATTCCGAAATCATGACCACTGGAATACCCAAAGATTCGAACTTTTTGTGGCTTTGAGTACGGCCGAAGCTGAAAACAAAAACCAGTTCCGGATTTACACTGAGTGCTTTTTCATAATTCAAACCCTGATCGTTGCCCAGTTCAGGCAAATTGCCCGATTGCATGCGCTTGCGGATTTTTTCGTTGTAGACATATTTGCCATCGCTAATTGCTACAATTTTGTCGGTCGATTCAATGAAATCCATAAATGCAATCTGTGAGGTTCCTGTGCAAATGATACGTTCGAGCGGCACTGCTATTTTTACTGCATTTTCAAAACCATCAGGGGCTTTTGTTCCCTTGGGATAAAGCACATAGCGGAATTTTTCTTTGGCATCGCGCCAGGCATCTCCAATTGTCAAAATAATCAGATCGCCTTGTTTTACTGCCGTGAAATTTTTTGCAAATGTAGTTTCAAGGGTATCGGTTTTGACAAAATGCGTTGAAGCGTCTTTTTCAATTGAATTTGAGCAAGCATATTGAGCAAAAAAGCATAAAAAAACTAGCGCGTGGACTAATATCGTCTTCATTTTTGATGAAATTATGTTGCAAAGTTAAGGGTATAGCTGAGAATTTTTGAGATTAATTCAAATCTAAAGCAAATTTAGATTGAGCTGTTCTTTGCTGCTTTATACCGTTTATTTTCAAAATAATTTATCTTTGCGATAGAAACCTAAGGTACCAGGATTTTTTATCAAAAATATAGGTTTTAAAGGCCTGCTTTTTATAGGTCAAAACTATTTAACTGGTACAGAATCAATCTTCAAATTCACAAATCTTCAAATTTTCAAATTAGAAAATGGCTTTTACAGAACAGGAAATCACCCAATGGCTCGCTGAGCTTGATACAGTCATCACTTCGGGCACACTTGGTGAACGCGAACTGAATGAAATGGAATTGCAGCGCATACAAAGTCTGCGTCGACTGGTTGAATTAAAAATCAATCCCTACCCTGCAGAAAAATTTGAAGTGACTAACTATGCCATTCCAACCAAAGAAAATTACAATGCGGAACTGGCCGAGCAATACAAAACCGAAACAATAAGCCTTGCAGGGCGTATCATGTCGGTGCGCGGAAAGGGCAAGGCCTCTTTTGCCGAATTGC
>JBIPOO010000327.1:0-4074 GCA_044379045.1 Saprospira sp. | reverse complement strand
GGCATTGTTAAAAGATAAACATGGTGTAGGCGGTCTTATTTACATGGACAGGTCAGGTCCCTTTAGGGTATTCGGCATGAAAGCTTCTTATGCCTTTCATATTCCAATCGATAAAAAAAGTCGCCTCTCGCTGGGTCTAAGTGGTAAATTTTATCAAAACAGCATCCGAACGGAAGATCTTGTACTCATTAATCAGAACGACCTAAGCATAGATATGGCTCAGGCTAGGGGTATTGCAACAACAGGCGATGCCGAATTTGGATTGTATTACTACTCTCCCAGAGTTTATGCCGGAATTTCATCGGCCAATCTGGTACAGAGCCGACTTAATTTTTCGGGTGTTAACAATGCAAAACTTTTCAGACATTATTTTGCTGTAGTAGGTGCCAAATTCCCTGTAAAAGGCGATGACCTGGCTCTTGAACCCTTTGTAAATTTCAGAATGATTAACAACCTTCGACCACAGCTCGATGCCGGTTTGCAGTTCAATATCTACAATGAGCAAATCAAGGCTGGTTTGCTTTATCGTACCTCGGGCTATGCATCAATATTTTTTGCGGCATCTTATGATGATAATTTTCTGGTCAGTTTTTCAGTCGATTTTATTGTGAATGGTCTTGCGAAATATGGGGCTTTGAACTATGAAAGTGTTTTGGGATATAATTTTACTGGAAATCAGAAATTAGAAGGCAGAAATTAGTCTCGTCTGTCGGACGAGAAGAAATTAGAAGTAAGAAATTAGAAATTTTAATGCTAAATAATTAACTTAGTATATTAAAAACCTTATTTATAATAAAATGATAAAACCCACTATGCGTATTATATTACTAACTTTATTGAGTTTGCCGCTATTTGCGCAGACGCCCTCCGATTGCAGCCTAAGCCCACAATTGCTAAATGCCTATGAGTGGGATATTGCAAATATGGCAATAAGAAGAATGCAGCAGACAAATAGTCCTTCCTTATCATTGGTTACCATTCCGCAAACCGAAAAAGATTTTATCGAAAAAGGCCTGGCTGCTGTTTTAAATTCAGGTTTGCCCGAGGCTGACTCGGTTTTTAATCTTTATTGTGTTCATGACCGCACTTCTTCGGTGATGACCTGGCAAAGTATGATGGTCTGGGTCGATACTTCGGTAGCATGGACTGCAGCCTGGCAAAATCAGACTGCTCTTACAGGTAATTCATATATCGATTCGCTCGTGAATAAATATGGTCTCAGCATTGGCGGTTTTACAAACTATTCCTTTGGCAGCATTGCCGAGGTGAATATAAACCGTATTTTAAATCTCGATGCCCTATTGGATAGCATCGAATTGGAACCTGCTGTCAGTCTGGCTGAAGCAAACTACACGATTGGCCTTGCCGGAAAAATTACTTACAATGAAATCAATTCGGTCCGTTATTACAATTTCCGTTTCGAATTCAGCGATTGTTTCGATGGTTGCGACAATTACCGCGAATGGCAATTTTCCGTGAATCCCGACTGTTCGGTCAATTACCTCGGTTTTACCGAATTTGGATTTTTCGGTGTCCAACCCTTACCAGCCCCTTCAAATTGTAATTTATTTACGGCAGTTCAGGAAAATATCGAAAAGCAGGTTCGGATTTATCCCAATCCGGCATTCGACAGGATATTTGTTGAGCAAGGCGCATTTCAAGAATTTACAATAACTGACCTATTGGGCCGAACGCTAAAAAGCGGACAATTGGAAGCGGATAATTTTATTGATATCAATAGTTTAGTTCCCGGAATTTATATCTTAAATTTTACAGGAGAAAGTAAGCAATCTTTTAAGCTTGTAAAAGAGTAGATGGCATTTGGGGCAAAAAAGTGTTGCACTCTGAATAAACATATATGTTCCCAAGTCATTAAGCCCTTAGCTGCCAATGACAAAAACAATACAACAATCTAAAAATGAGTAAAAAAGAACTAATAAAACGATTGAGTTGGTATTATCCAATGGAAAAGATGCACGCATTTGTGACTTTTCCATCTATTCTAATCTATTTGCTTTTTACAAATTCGATTCTTAATATCATTTTTCTTCTATACGGTTTATCTCTTTGCATTTTTATTTTATTTCAGGGGCAACAATACTGGAAACTAAAACTTTATAAGCTTAGCGGGAAATCATTTGACCAAGTCAAAAATCTTATGTTTTTTAGAAGATCAAAAAAAATCAACCTTTACATGATAGGTTTAATACCCTTGGTATTTATTATTCAACTATATCTAAATAATTGGACCTTAAAAACGGAGAATTTGATGTTTTGGGCTAGTATCGCAAATGTTTTTGGAATTCTTGAACATATAAATTATTACAACAGACAACTCATGATAGACAACCCATCGGACTTATACTACGTAATGAGATACAAAAAACTTAAAATTGCAAGTTTAGCAAAAGACCTGTCGGAAAATGAAATTTAAAATAATACTGCATTTAATACTGTCGTTTTCAATTGTTGGGGCCTCAGCGCAAGATACCTTATCCGTGTTGTTTTTGGGCAACAGCTACTGTTCGGTTAATAATTTGCCGCAGTTAGTACAGAACCTGTCGGCCTCGGCAGGTAAAACACTGATTATTGATTCGAATATGCCCGGAGGTTTTACCCTAACGGGACATAGCAGCGACCCAAGCTCTACTGCGAAAATCAGCCAGGGCAACTGGGACTATGTTATTTTGCAGGAACAGAGTCAGATTCCTACCATCGATCAATACAGATACAACGACATGTATCCGGCTATGGCCGATCTGAAAACAATGGTCGAACAATACAGCCCCTGCGCCAAAATAATTACTTACATGACCTGGGGAAGAAGATTTGGCGGGCAGCAGTGCGATCCAAGTAATACCTATTGCAGTCCAGTTT
The DNA here is from genome assembly GCA_044379045.1 of Saprospira sp. GTDB lineage: Bacteria > Bacteroidota > Bacteroidia > Chitinophagales > Saprospiraceae > Saprospira. The sequence goes on along the minus strand of JBIPOO010000327.1, from coordinate 1,197 downwards.
TCAGCGATTTTAATCAGATGCAGGATTCACTTTCGAGCGCTTACTGGCAGATAAGCGAAAGCCTCAACATACAATGCGCTCCTGTAGGCGAAAGCTGGCGTGCGATACTGAATGATACCAATCTGGTACTGCACAGTGCCGATAACAGCCACCCGAATATCGACGGCAGCTATGTTGCAGCATTAACACTTTTCAGCAGTATATGGAAACAGCCTTCCCTGGGATTGACCTATAATGCGGGCATCACTAACGGCAGAGCCCAATACTATCAGCAGATGTCGGATAATGTTCTTTTTAATAGCACAAATGACTGGAATCTTTATATCAATAGTCCAGTTGCCGATTTTAGTCATGTTGCAAATGGAAATACGGTGAGTTTCAGCAATCTTTCTTTTTCGAATACCAACAGCATTCTGACTTATGAATGGGATTTTGGCGATGGAAATTTTTCTGCCGATGAAAACCCACAGCATAACTATGCCAACAGTGGTCAGTACGATGTTCGCCTTATTGCGAGCAATTGTATTTTTTCAGACACTATTATTATCAGCGTACAAAGCGGCGCAACTGGAACCAATACAGCTTCTGAAAATGCCATCCATGTTTTTCCAAATCCTGTAAAAGATAAGCTGTTTATAACTGCTGCTTCAGAGCATAGAGGAACACATTTTGAACTCTACGACCTTTTGGGCAAGTGCGTTAAAAGCGGACAATTGGAAGCTGATAATTTTATCGATATCAATAATTTAGCCCCCGGCATTTATGTTTTGAATTTGGGAGATCAGGTTTTTAAGTTTATTAAAAGTCGGGATTAAGGAATTCTGCTCAAAAACAAGTTTAAATATTTACAACATTCTGCCACTTCAGGAGAAATCAGCTGAACTATTTTGAGTGCTCATTTTAACTTTACAAAACGTTCGTCATTATGTCTAAAAATTTCATCTTATCGGTCTTTTTACTTTTCAGTACAATAATTTTAACTGCTCAGGATTGGAACAATTCAGGCGGCAACAGCCGTAAAAATGGCTATATTAATGTAGCAGGCCCAACAACTGATAGTGTCCTCTGGCAGACAGCATCAAATGGCATTTTTGGTACGCCTATTTTTATCGAGGGAAATTATTTGGTGACCATGCGCTTTCAAAGTCTGACTTATGCACCCGTCGAATGCTATGACCTGAACAGCGGAAATTTACT
>JBIPOO010000326.1:0-4082 GCA_044379045.1 Saprospira sp. | reverse complement strand
CAACACGGCATCGAACAGATAGATTATTTCGAGATTGTTGATGGAAATTCGCTCAAAACACTACACAGTTTTGAGGATAGCCACTTTGCAGTCGTTTGTGCCGTTATTGTAATCGACGGAGTTAGATTATTGGACAATGTTATCCTTTTTGAAAAATGATAGAAGATCTCGAACTAGAAAAAAAGGGCATTATCACGCTCATAGAGTCCTGGAACAATGATAATATTAATCTTGCCCTTGAAATTTTGAAAGGTAATTCCGATTTACACAAAGTTGTAAAAGAACATTACAAGGACTTGCTCAAAGTCATTTTTTCCAGGGTGGTTTTGGATGATTTTATCAATTTTCCACAAAAACTGGCCAATGAAATCAGGGCAAATAAACCACTTCCACAACTTAAATTAATTGAAGAGATTTTGCCGCAGGTGCCAATAACCCGTTTGAGCCTATCGACCATGAATATTGAGTTTGTACCTTGGTGGGTTTTCAGGATGACACAACTTAAAGAACTCGATTTGTCATCGAATAATATCAGGGTCTTAGCGCCTGAAATAAAACTGTTGAAGGATCTGCAGGTGTTAAACCTCAACCACAACCTGTTGAAGGAATTGCCTCAGGAAATCGGGGAAATGGAAAATTTGGAAAAACTGCAACTCGATTTCAATTATATCGAGGTTATTCCCGAAAAATTGGGAAATCTGCATAATTTGAAATGGCTATGCCTCGAGGCCAATAATATTGAACTGCTGCCAAAATCCCTAATTGGGAATGGTGAAATAACAGGTCTGACCTCTCTTTATTGGCTCAGCATTGAAAAAACGCCACTTGGTGACCGTTTTGATATAAAAGGTGGCAAATACCTTGACATCAGAGATGAACTTTTCTTAAAACTATTGGGCTAAAACAAAAAAATAAATGGTTAATTTTGAACGCTTTGTCTTGAGCAACGGACTTCGACTGCTCTTTCATCCAGACCCGACAACACCAATGGCAACGGTATGTGTCACCTACAATACCGGCACCAAAAATGAAGACCCCGATAAAACAGGGTTTGCTCATTTATTCGAACACCTCATGTTTTCCGGTTCTAAAAATGCGCCCAATTTTGATGATATCATTCAGAATGCCGGCGGCGAAAACAATGCCTTTACCAATCAGGATATGACCGTCTATTATGACATTGTACCGCTCGACAACCTCGAAACAGCAATTTGGATTGAAGCAGACCGAATGCAAAATTTAAAGCTTACACAAAAATCGCTCAACAGAGAGCGCAAAGTAGTTGTAGAGGAATTTAAAGAAACCTGCGTGGACGAACCCTATGGAGATATCTGGCACCATATAGGTCCGCTGCTTTATAAAGACCACCCCTATAGTGTGCCCACCATCGGAAAAGAAATCAGCCATATTGAAAATGCAGAACTCGCTGATATTGAATCTTTTTACAAAAATTTTTACTGTCCTTCCAATGCCATACTTAGCGTCAGTGCCAATATTTCGGCTAACGAAGTTTATAAACTGGTTGAGAAGTATTTTGGCGAAATTCCCGCAGGCAATCCTCAATTGCTCCCTATCCCTCAAGAGCGTAAGCAGACAGATGCGCGCAGTTTAACTGTTGAATCGAAGGTGCCGACTCCGGCAATATTTATGATTTTTCATTCAGCGGCCCGAAAGACTGAAGCATATTATCAAGATGAAGTATTATCCGATATTTTGGGAGAGGGTGACGCTTCGTTGATATATAAAAAACTGGTAAAGGAAAAAGAAATTTTCTCAGAAGCCGATGTTTACATAACCGGTACTATCGACCCGGGGCTTTTTATCCTTGAAGGGAAGCTAAATGAGCAGATCAGTTTTGAGATCGCAGAAAGAGCACTATGGGAAATGCTCGAGGAACTGAAATCGAAAGCACTAGCCGAAAAAGAACTGCTCAGACTTCAAAATCGAATCGAACATAACCTCGAATTTGCTGAAGTTACGGCTTTTCATAAAGCGGTAAACCTAGGTTATTATGAATTATTGGGTAATGCCGACTGGATTAATGAAGAAGGTGCAAAGTACATGAATATTAGCGTTGAGGACCTACAAAACAGAGCACTTGAGCTTTTCGATCCAAATAAAGTATCAATGATTTATTACCGTTCAAATGATGCAAAGCGTTAAAATTTTCTTTTATTTAAAATATAGCCTTCAATAATTAATTATTTCATCTGAATTTTTTATACTTTTGTACCCTCAAATCAGATTTACAAAAATTTCCGTAATTTTAAATAATACACCTTATGAGCCCACTGTTTTTGATTTTAGGAATGCCCGGAGGATCGGAGTGGCTGTTGATTTTCTTCGCAGTACTTTTATTATTTGGCGGTAAAAAAATTCCTGAACTGATGCGTGGTGTCGGTCGTGGTATCCGCGAGTTCAACGATGCACGCAATAAAGTTTCTACCGAAATCGAAGAAGGAGTCAACAATAAAGAAAAGAAAGAACTGGAAAAAACCAATTAAAGTTTTTTTAGTTTTTTAAATCAACAAAACAGTCTATATCTAAAGATATAGGCTGTTTTGTTTTTTAAAATATTGCTCCCGATTGATTCACACCATTTTACATATCTTCGCTTTTTAACACTTCTTAACAGAAAAATAAATAATTTTTCTTAATTTTACGGCAGACCTAAACGCTACAGCATTAAAAAAATTCAACTAATTTGCTGTATTTAAGGCATTTACACAAAGAAAAAAACTGAATTCTCCGCTATTGCGGATATAAAAAACATAAGAATATGAGAATATCGGCTTCTATTGCAGCAATGTTAATGCTGTTAATTTTTCTTTTTGCTGAGAAAGCTGTTGCCAACAATGGGAATGATTATCCGTTTAGCAACAATGAAAATCCGCTGGATAGTATAGATATCATAATTGCTCGATTCCTGGATGATTATCCCGAATATACAGATGAAGAGTACAGACAAAGACTTCAGGAACTCTCTGTCGAGATTAAATATATGCTTGAACCGCTTGTAAAAGAAAGGATCCTTGCCAGAACAGAAACATACCGCAGTTCAACTGAATTCATACTTGGAAAAAGTGATATGTACTTTCCTGTTTTTGAGGAATACCTGGCAAAATACAATGCACCGCACCATTTAAAATATCTTCCAATCATTGAATCAAATCTAAATCCGGTTGCAAAATCATGGGCTGCTGCTGTTGGTTTATGGCAATTTATACCAAGTACAGGAAAAATATATGGTCTGAGTAGTGATACTTATGTTGATGGAAGAAGTGATACCTATAAGGCGTCAGATGCGGCAGCCAATCTCCTGAGTTTTCTTTTTTCAAGATACAATGACTGGTCGCTTGCACTTGCCGCTTATAATTGTGGTCCCGGCTGTGTTGACAACGCTGTTAGAGCTGCTAAAAGCAACGACTATTGGGTCGTGAGAAAGTACCTGCCAAAAGAAACTCAAAATTATGTTCCCTACTTTATGGCAATGGTTTATGTTGGTGAATATTTCGAATCTCATGATTTAATTCCAACAGCTATTTCAAGCGATTTAGCCTTGACAGATACCATTCACCTCGACGGTGCTGTGTCGATGATTGATCTCGCTAATGAGTTAGATTTACATCTCGATACGCTGAAAATTTTAAATCCGGCATACAAAAGAAATTACATTCCCAAAGATCCAAATGGTCAGATTTTGGTACTTCCTGCAAGAATTGTTGCACAGGTAAGAGGTTATCAATCGGCATTCGAAAGAGCCAAAACTATTCAGAAAAACAATCCTATTCGAGCCGTTCGCCGCATATCATCTCAGAAAGATTTAGAATGGCTTTGCCGTGCCCATCGTTGCACCATTGAAGATATTTTGCAATGGAACGAACTTCCGGCAGATTATAGCCCAAGCAAAGGTGATTTAATCGTTTTAAGAAAAAACCGACTGGTTGTCAATAAACTCTTTGTTGCTAAATCGGTTAAACAAATCGAAACCATTTCGATTCCTTCATTTAAGGTAACAGGCATCAATACCATCAATAATCGCATCTGCACTACCACTTCTGTGTTAATGAAACCCGGAAAGT
>JBIPOO010000089.1:0-14317 GCA_044379045.1 Saprospira sp. | reverse complement strand
AAGATAGTTTTTTGTTGAAATAGAAATTGTTGAAAACTTCTTAAGACAGAACTCATAACTTACGTTTTATTAACATTATTAATACTAATTTAATATAACATATAAATTTATTAACAATCCCTTTATATAATTGTGCACTGAATGTGTAAATAAGTTATGTTTTTAAACATATGCATGTGGAAAAATAAAAAATTAAATTATTGATTTTAATATTATTATAAATTATTTATTTTTATAATGTTTATAACTTTATAATTAAATCAAATATTAAGAAACAAAATCATTTAATTACTTTTAAAACAATTATATTTTGTTGATAAATTGTGGAAAAAATAAATTAAATAAAAAATTTATATATAAAAAGCTGTTGAAATCTTTAATAAATGTGGATAAATGAGTTTTTAAGTTTTTGACTAATGCTTTTTAAAATATTTACTACCTTTGAAATCAATCAAAAATAAGAAAGATGTTTCATAAATTTTCGTTCGACCTGAGCAGGGAAAAAATAAAAAAACAGTTCAACCTCGGTTTTAAAAATGAACTGCAGAAATCTTTTAATGTGTCGGCATTGCAGCAGGCTTATATACTTACATCAGAATCAAATGAACTGCAACGCTTTAAGTGGGGCTTGATTCCTTATTGGGCAAAGGATTCTGAAAAAGTTGAACATCTTATTTGTGCACAGGCAGATGGCCTTGCTTCAAAAGATTCTTACAGAATGCCACTAAGACAGCGTCGAGCTATTGTTTTTGCCGACAGTTATTACGACAGCCTCCGAAAAAATCAGAAGGAACATTATTACAGAATTTTTTCTAAATCATTACCTGTGTTGGCCTTTGCTGCAATTTGGGATATTTGGAAAGACAGTTCAGGTAAAGCATATTATTCATTTTCAATTATTACAACTGCTGCAGATTCCACACTGGCCGATAATGGATGGAACAATATGCCACTCATTTTTACAGAGGAACAACAACTTGCCCAATGGCTCGATAAGGAACTAGCCCTGAACGATGTTGTAAAAATGTTGAAAAATAAAGAAATCAACACAATGAGTTTTTATAGGGTAAGCGACGATATTATTAATACCAAAAATGATTATCCGGAATTGCATAATGAGGTTTAGTGCAAGTATTAAAATCAGAAGCCATGAAAAACAGGATAAATGGGGGGCCAGAGTTGGATAAGTACATAAAAATGTAAAAGATACTGTCTTAAATAAATTACAACAGCACCCTAAACCTATTTTAATTAAGCATTCAAGTTTTTTATTTTTTCATTGATCCATTTTTCGTAATCGAAATAATTTAATACACTGCGCTCGTATTCCGATTGAAAAACAATTGCAAGATCAGCCGACAGTTTTTTAAAAATAAGCAGTTTATCCTTTTTATTGCCTATTGCTTTTGGAATTTCTCTAATGAGGAATTTTAGCATTCTTTTTTCAAAATCATACATAACCTTGTTTCTTTTTACAAATTCATTGGTCGCTTTTGCGGAATAGATCATCAGTTCAAATTCTCTCAATTCGAAACAGCACAAACAGAAGAGTAATCTTGAATGAACATAAAAGTCGAATGTATGTCCTTTTACGTTGAGGTTCTGATAAATTTCATTGAAATAGGTAAAGGCCTTATTAACATTGCCTGAATTAAAAAAACATTTGGCCAGATCGAAGTAAAAATGATTTAAATTTATTCTCGAAAAGTTTTTTTCATTTTTGAGAATATAGGACTCCGCTTCTTCAATTTCATGCCCGATTGATAGCGTAGGGCTTTTATTTTGACTGATCAGCTTTGAAAGATTAAAATAAAAATAGGCATCATTTTTTAATCTGCTGCTTAGTTTGGTTTTCATCAGATTCCTCAATTCCAAAAGAGCACTACTACTTTTGCTGTGTCCTGTCATAGAATGTGCATTCAGTAAATTGTAAATCGAAAAAAGGTACTGCTCCGGAAAGTTCAGCATATTCGATTTTTTTAGCGTCATATGCTTGAAATTATTTTTTGCAAAATCAAAAGCCTTTTCCCAATTGTTTGTATGTGCTGCAGACCAGTAATTAAGCAGGTTAAAGTTGTATTTATTCAAAATACCCTCTGTTTGGTAATTTTTACTGAGGAAGGGATGAGCCATAATTTCCGACGACATTTTTTTATCTGATTCTTCTCGCACAAACATATGTCTATCGAGCAATTTACGGAATTGAAATTTCAATGTCTCATAAATGGTATAATCTCGATATTGTTTCGAAAATTCTGTAAGCTCATTCAGTATTAGATTTGGATCTGCCGCTTCTTTATATCGGCTTATTTTTAACTCATTTTCTAAAAGAATAAAAAGTTCGGGATAGCGTTCCCACTCTATCAAGCGTTGCTTTATATCCGGTATCAATGTAAGTGCCTGTTCATAAAGCGATTTATCTTTAAGCAGCATTATATTACCAAGATCTGAGGAACTTTTATACTGATCGGAATGAAAATCGTGAAGATGCTTGAGAATCCAAAAATAGAGGTAATGTTTTTTAACATCTGTTTTAACCGATGCTGATGATGCGGAAATTATATTTTTTATGGTAGCCTCATCATATTCCTGCATTGCATAGATACCCTTCATAATCTTCACATAAGCAGAATTTCCTTCTCCCTGCTTAGTGCCTTTAGCAACAAGATATCTCTTTTCGTGAATATCAAGCGACTTTATAAGTTCAAATAAATACTGCTTTTTTAGCATTTTTAAAATTTATATTTTGATTTATATATACTTATGCAAATATAGACTTTTATATTTTTTGTGTAAATTTTTTATTTGCGTTAATGTTAAATTTGCATTAACAAAATATGAAATATAAGCTTAAGGCCTAATGAGGTAAACATAACTTTGTCAAAGAATTTAAATAAGGCTTTTTTAAATGTTATAATACTTTTATACAGGTTTTTAAGCATCATTTTTATGGATAATCTATAGGGCAAAATAAAAAAATAATCCTTAATCGATTTTTCTAAAGTATCAAAAATTAGCATATTTTTTAATACTTTCACACTTAATGAATGGTAATCATACAATTATGAAAAAAATTTACATTCTGCAATTTTTTATTTTGCTCTGTCTATCATCTTTGAATGCACAAAATGTTGGCATTGGGACAAGCACACCCAATCAAAGCTCTATTCTTGAATTGAGTGCAAATAACAGAGGTTTTCTTCCTCCGCGTTTGAGTACTGCAGAACGCATTGCAATTGCGGCACCTGCCGAAGGATTGGTAATTTACAATACTACAATCAGATGCCTTGAATATTTCAATGGCACAGTCTGGCAGTCTCTTTGCGGCGCTCCTCCATGTACTACTCCTGCAGCACCTACAGTAACGAATTCAGGTCCTGTGTGCGCGGGAGCAAATATTACTTTGACAGCAAGCAACATAGCAGGCGCGACCTATTCCTGGACAGGGCCCAATGGATATACATCTGCTTTTCAAAATCCGGTAATTATTGGAGTTACAACAGCCCAGGCAGGCGCATATTCTGTAATTGCCAATGTAGGTGGTTGTGCTAGTGCAGCTTCGTCTACTACGGTTACGGTGAATAGTGCTCCTTCAGCAGCTATAAGTTGCACCTCAACCTCCTGCAGTTTACCTTCATGCGGTGCAGGTACGGTAACTCTAAGAGCTACTCCTGCTGCTCCTGCAACCTGGCTTTGGTCAACAGGTGCTGTAACTCAAAATATTACAGTAAGTAATGCCGGAACATATACCGTTACTGTAACGAGCTCCGGTTGCTCAAATACTGCATCCTATGCTGTTTCTGTAACATCCAACCCCAATCAAAGAATTTATGCTGCTGCGGGAAATTATACTTTCTCAGTTCCCTCTGGAGTTAGCAGTATAACTGTTAAAGCCTGGGGTGCAGGCGGCGGTGGCGGCTGGTCGAGCGGTGGTGCTGGTGGATATGCTACCCGGACAATTACAGTTACCCCAGGTCAAAACATTGATGTAATGGTTGGTGGCGGCGGCTTGGCTTGTTCAGGTTCTGGTTGTAATTCGGCCGGTGCTGGTGGTTCTGGTGGCGGTGGAAATGGCGGAAATGGCGGAACTAGTGTGACTGGCGGCGGCGGCGGTGCGAGTAGAGTTGGTCCCGCTGCAACACCACTTTTGGTAGCTGGCGGTGGCGGTGGTGGCGGAAGCCAGGGTTTTGGTGGTGCTGGTGGTGGTAATAATGGCGTTGCTGGTAATACAAACGGTGCTTGCGGTGGATGTACTGCAGGTGGTGGAGGTACTCAGACTGCAGGTGGTACCGCAGGTTTGAATTTTAGCTGTACCCCCAATGCAACAGCAGGAAGTTTTGGTCAGGGCGGTAATGGCGGCGGTGGCAACGGTGGTGGTTCATGTACAAGCGGCTGCTGGACCGGCGGCGGTGGCGGTGGTGGTTACTACGGTGGTGGCGGTGGTGGTGCTACAGGCAGTAGCGGTGGTGCAGGCGGTGGCGGCGGAAGCAGCTACGCTCCCACTGGTACTACAACAGCAGGTACAGGCACAACCCCGGGTAATGCTGCCGATACTGAACGTTGTAATGCTGGAAATGCCGGTGTGGGAGGTTCGTTCTGCAGCGGCTCAACCAGAGGCCTCGACGGTAGAGTTATCATCAGTTGGTAATCTATCCAAAACAATTTACAAAATTGGTTTTTTATAGTGGATGGTGTATAAATGTAGTCACCCTTTGTTTTCACTGGGTGGCTTTTTTTAACTAATTAACAGCATTATAAATAGTTTCGATTAGTTATTTAAACTCATAAATTAAATATATTTAAAATATTAATATTTATTCCCTTAATGGTCTGTGTTGCTCAAAACTGCTCGACCTTTGGTGGAAACTGGTAATTTAATTTGGACTTCGCCCTTTCTGAGCAACAGATTCAAAAATCTATATTATCGGTTTATCTAAAGATGTTTTTTATTTACTATGATTATGACACTAGCTTAACATTAAATTATAAACAGATTGAAGTATGAAAATAGCTAATCTCTTAATGACTTCATTTTTGATGTGTTTTTCCTTAATATCAAAGGCACAACCAAGTTTTGAATGGGCAAAACAAATGGGCAGTAGTGATAATGATCAGGCAAAATCGGTTGTGTTAGATGCATCGGGAAATGTTTACACAACTGGAATATTCTTTGGTACAGTAGATTTCAATCCCGGCCCTGATACTTTCAATCTTACTTCGGGTGGTAGTGCGGATATTTTTATTACAAAACTGGATTCAGCCGCTAATTTCATTTGGGCTGTTCGGCTGGGAGGGGATCAATATGATTTTGTAAGTTCTATGGCTATAGATCCAGATGGATATTTATACGCTACAGGCCGGTTTAATGGTGTTTCTGACTTCGATCCGGGTATTCAGCAGTTTAATCTTACTGCAATGGGCAATGATGGATTTGTTGTAAAACTGGACACTGCAGGGAGTTTCGAGTGGGCAAAACAATTCAATACTTCTAATATTGTTGAGCCTCATTCTATTGCCGTTTCCAATAATGGGGATGTATATACCTCCGGCCGTTTTTCCGGATTTGCAGATTTCGATCCCGGAGTAAACAATTTTAACCTGAGCTATATAGGTTTTTTCGAAGACGGCTACATTGTAAAACTTGACCCCTTTGGTAATTTGTATTGGGCAGTTCAGTTAGGAGCAAATATAAACGGTTACGCTTATACATCTTCACTGGCAATTGATGCAGATGATAATGTTTATAGTACGGGAGGATTTAGCGATACTGTAGATTTTGATCCCGGCCCAGGAAACTTTACAATGTTCGGTGATTATTATGGTGATGCATTTATATGGAAACTCGATAAAACCGGAAAGTTTGTATGGGCTAAACTAATTTCGGGCAATGGTAATGACGATGCAATTGGTATTGCACTTGATGCCTCAGCCAATGTATATACTACTGGATCTTTCAATGCAACAACCGATTTCGATCCGGGTGCAGCTACTTATATACTGAGTTCTGCTGCTTTGGGGAATTTTGATGGTTACATATCAAAACTTGACAAGGATGGCAATTTTATCTGGGCTAAACAACAAATGTCCACAGTAGGAAGTATGTACTTTTCAACTTTTATAACATTGGATAATTTTGCTAATGTTTATACGACAGGAATTTTTTTGGATACGGTGAACTTTGATAGTAATGGTGCCGGGTTTACCTTAACATCTTCTGGGCTGGCCGATGCATTCATTAGTAAATATGACAGTTCTGGAAATTTTGATTGGGTCGTTCAAATGGGAGCCAGCAGATATACCCAGTCAAATTGTATTCGTGTAGATGATGCCGCTAATATTTATTCAGTTGGTCTTTTGGGATTAACAACTGATTTTGATCCCAGTGTTGGAATCTATAATCTAACAACTTCTGGGCTTGATGATGCCTTTGTTTTAAAATTAAACGCAAATAGCACCACACCCACTTCGGTAGAGGAAATTATTTCTAACTCGAATATTTTATTGTTTCCAAACCCAACAAATGGCAAATTTACAATTCAGTCTACTGATGATTTTGAAAATGCAAACATCAGTGTCATTAACCAAATAGGACAGGTGCTTTTAAGTAAAAATTACTCCAATTCAAATCGAATTGAATTAGAATTAAACCTTCCACCTGCGGTATATTTTATTGAGATTGTCGAAGCTGGAAAAAAAACTGTACTGAAGCTGGTAATAAATTAATTTCTTTTAATTGGTAAATATTTAAATCCTAATACAATGTGTCGTTTATCTATAGTTTTAATGTTGTTAATAAACAGCTCAATTTTTGCCCAAAACTGGTCGACCTTTGGTGGAGACAATGGTAGAAGTGGATTGAGTAAAATGACTGGCCCACAAGATGTTACTACTCCATACTGGACACAAAATTCTGCCAATACTGCCCTGGGAAATGCTGTTTATAGCTTTGGAGATAAATTTGTAACTAGCAGAATGACCTTTTCTCCCTATGCAGGTCGCATCGAATGCCGTGAATTGGAAACCGGTAATTTAATTTGGACTTCTCCCTTTCTGAACAGCAGTTCTAAAATGTATGCTATCGGATTTACCGAAGATGCAGTTTATGGCCACGATTATGAAACTGATACCTTATTTGCATTCGATAAAGATAATGGCAATATTTTATGGCGAAGTAGACTTGAATCTTCCACCTTTGGCGGATACCCAGGAGCGCTTTTTACATGTAATGGCGATATGATTGTAAACGGCTCTGTCTACGATGGAATTTTTACCATGCGTATTGACAAAAATACAGGGGATACGCTATGGACAAATAGAGATATTATCGCTATCGGCCCCTCAAAAGGTCTTGCTATGTCCGCCAAAAATGTTTACAGAATAACCGGTGGCATCTCTACTCCAATAAGACTTGCAGCAATTGACGCCGAAACTGGACAAACCCTTTATAACTCTGCCCCTATTCCGGGAGATCCCGATCAGGAATATCCTATAACCGTGGGGCCCGATGGTACAATTTATTTTTGGAGAGACGGCGGTCTGCTTTATGCTTTCAAAGACGATGGCAGCTCTTTTAGTCAGCGATGGAGCTATACGCCCGATTCTGCAGGGCTTTTTACAGGAAATATTAGTGTAGGAATCGATAATTCCATTTATGTTTTCGACAACAATCAGGTTAAAAAAATTAACCAGTCTACTGGTATGGTGACCGATAGTTCTGTCACTTATAATTTGTCTCAATCTTCTATTACTGTAGGTAATGACAGTACTGTTTATTTGAACACTGGAACCGGAGATATTTATGCCTTAAGTTACGACTTACAAACTGTTAAATGGCAATTGAGTGCGCCATTGGCTATCTATTGCAATCCAGCACTACTCAAAGAAGGCATTATGGTTATCACCGAAGCAGGTACTGGAATCAAAGCTTTTAAACCCAATTTGAACATTAAACCAGTTGCCGATTTTAGCGTAAGTGATAAAATAATTACGGCAGGTAGCTCAGTTGATTTTTTTGACCAGTCTTCCTATGCTGCAACTTCCTGGCAGTGGACCTTCAACGGTGCCGCTACACAAAGCTCAACCCTTCAGAATCCAAGTGGAATTGTCTACAACAGTCCGGGAATTTATGATGTGCAATTGCTAGTACAAAATACCTTTGGAGCTGACAGTATTATTAAGGAATGTCAAATCGAAGTATTGCCTGCGCCCCTTGGCGCTGATGTATTGTATACCGACAAGTTCAATATTTATCCAAATCCATTTACTGATTGGCTGAACATAGAAAGCGATACCGACCTATCTCAAAAAGCTTATCAAATCACAGATATTTATGGCAGAATAGTAGTTTGCGGAAATTTGGAAGAATCGAAAATAAACCTTGAATTTCTAAAGCAAGGAGTTTATTTCATCAGTTTTGGTGAGCATAAAATAGTATCTCACAAAATAGTCCGTCAATAAAAAATAATAACCATTTAATTAAATTAAACAATCTTAAGTATATGAATTTCAATAAAATATTTGCATTCGCTTTATTTGCAGTCAATTTTACAAGCAACTTATGCGCTCAGACAGTTACAGATGCTGATGGCAACATCTATTCAACTGTAACAATCGGTAATCAGGTATGGATGGGAGAAAACTTGCGTGCAACCAAATTTAATAATTTAGATAATATTCCCTTGGTTTTAGACGCTGCACAATGGGGTACGCAAAACGCAGCGGCCTATTGCTATTACAACAACGATACTTCATACGTTACACCCTATGGAAATCTTTACAATTGGAACACGGTAATTGACATTCGCAATGTCTGTCCAACAGGCTATCATATACCTACATCTGCCGAATGGGCCGATCTGGTAAATTATTTGGGTGGAGAAACTGTTGCGGGTGGAAAATTGAAAGAAATCGGCTTTACACATTGGTTAAGTCCTAATACTGATGCAGATAATTCAAGCGGATTCACCGCTGTTCCTTCAGGTTGGAGAGCCTACAACAATGGAGTTTATGAAAATTTGCAATATATGTGCTATCTATGGTCTTCAACAGCCCAAACAGCTACCGACGCAGATATTGTCTTGATTGGTTATGATTCTCCTGCCCTATATGGAAGCAATTCAAATAAATTAACGGGTTTACCCATTCGTTGTCTCCAAAATTCTGGGGCAACCGGTATCAACGAACTAAGAACTAACAACATAGAGATTTATCCAAATCCTGCCGATGACATTATAAATTTAAAAATCAGTGATTTAAAAAGCGATTTAAACTTTGTAATCTATGATGCCCTTGGAAGAATAGTAAATTCCGGAATCATAAACGCTGAAACTACTAGCTTAGACATTTCTAATCTGGCGACTGGGTTTTATATTATCAAAGCTGGAAATCAACTAAAAGCAAGTTTTATTAAAAAATAATTCAATATCATTATCACAGTCAAAATTATACGATTATGACACAACATAAATTTTTTATAATCATACTAAGCCTTGTGTCTTTTTGTGTAAAATCGCAGGTATTTCAGCTTAGTAGTTCATTTAGCGACGCACGTTACGCGCATTGCACAGAGCAATCACCCAATAACAATGTCCTTATTTTTGGTGGCAGAATTGGCACAGGAAGTAATATTAACAGTGTTTATGAATACAATACGAGCAACAATACATGGGCTAGCAAAGCAAGCATACCAGATGCTAATGGACTTGGGAATAGTGCTTCTGTAAAATTAATCGATGGCAGTATTTATTTATTCGGCGGAAGTTTAAATGGCTCTACTGCGCAGTCAAATAAAGCATATAGATACAAATATTCCACTGACAGCTGGACCGTTTTGAACAATTTACCCAACGCTGTTGGCAGAGAGCAGATGAGTGCTACCCTTATTAACGATACCACCGTTTTGCTTTGTGGCGGATTAACCTCCAATGTCAGCGGTTTAATTTATCAATCGGCCTGCTACCTCTATCACACCCAAATTGACAGCTATTCCTTAGCAGGAAATTTAGCACATGGGGTGATCGACCATAGCGCTACCCTTATGCAGAATGGCGAAGTATTAATCAGTGGCGGATTTGACGGAAATGCGGCAAGAAGTGAGGTTTATGTTTACAATCGTCAAAATGGTCTTCGAACACTCACTACTTCATTGACAACTGCAGTAAGTGCTCATAGTGCGCTCGAATTAAACGGTAAGGTTTATATTTATGGGGGATTTAACATACCAAACTTTGAATATTCCAATATTCTCGATGTTTATAATCCAACAACAGATCAGGTTCAGCTATTGAACACAGGACCTGTTGCCACCTCGTCGTTCTCGATGATAGCTTTCGATTCGCTCCTACTCATTGCCGGCGGCAACAAATTACTCCAATCGGGCGCTTTTGGTGTAACCGATGAGACAAATGTTTACAATACCCTAACAAATAGTTTTAGTTCTTTTGACTCACTTCCTACGATTAGGGCACAAATGAAAATCTCCCCCATTGGCAATACGGGTAAATATTTATTGAGTGGCGGCGCAATTTCCCTGTCTCAACCCTATGACAATGCCATTATATTCGATCCGGGTCAAGTTATTTCAGGACAAAGGTCAATTTTAGTGGCAAATGATTTTGAAATTTTTCCTAATCCGGTCAATGATAAACTTTTTATTGATTTAACTCAATTCCAGAATGAATTGAACAGAATTAGTATTTTTAGTTTGATAGGAGAAAAAATATTCGAAGTTAATTCATCCGATGCCTTGGTTGAAATAGATTTAAATCATTTAATTTCAGGAAATTACATAGTATCAGTTACTAATTCCAAATCCTCTATAAGTAAAATATTTAAGGTCAAAAATTAAAAATCAGATTGTTCTGATCATTCTGTAAAGCCAATATTAAACCAACTTGATATATGAAATATAGTAGTTTAGTTTTTATTTTCTGTCTCAGCACTTTGACAATATTCGCTCAAAAACAGGCGAATGTATGGCATTTTGGTAATGGTCAGGCGCTGGATTTTAGCACTGGTAATCCCGTACAGATTGGCGGAAGTCTGATGGAAACCTTTGAAGGGTCTGCTTCTTATAGTGATTCTTTGGGCAATCTACTCTTTTACACCAATGGAGGTGGTCGCGAACCCTTATTTAGCGGGCAGGATGGCGGACATATATGGAACCGCAACAATGTAGCTATGTATGACATGCAGGGCACAGAAGGAGGTGGTTTCAGCGCTGCCCAGTCATCCGTAATTTTTGAAGCTCCTGGTCAACAAGGACTCTACTATGTCTTTACCATGGAAGAAATTGAGTACAATATAGGTGCATCGCCCTCTATAAATGCAACACAACCATTGGGCCGGGGACTCAGATATTTTACCGTGGATATGAACCTGAATTTAGGTCTGGGCGATGTGGTGCTCGCCGATCAGCCGGTTTATCTGCCATCTTACGAAGGACTTTGTGCAATCAGACACAGTAATAAAAGAGACTATTGGATTTTGATTAACCAAGACTCTACCGGTATTGGGGTTTACAGTGTCACGCCATCTGGTGTCAGCTTTGTAAATAATTATACAGCTATCGGAGGAAATGGCAGTATTATTAAAGCATCGCCCAATGGTAGAAAAGTTAGAACTGTACAACATTTGCTCGATTTTGATAATAGTAACGGAACATTTTCAAATCCGCTTTTATTTACGAATCCTGGCGATCAGTTTGAATTTGCCCCCAACAGCCGATATCTCTATGAAATTTCAAATTTCACAGTATTCAGATATGATTTGAATGCTCCGTCAATTCTTGCTTCTGCCACTCAGGTTGGCATCATCAATGTTGGTTTTGGTACAGGGATCGGACAAATGCAATTGGGGCCCGATGGCAGAATTTATTATCTCACCGTTGATTTAGGACAAGGCGCTGTATTGCTCAACAGAATAAATTGTCCTAATACTTCAAATGCCGCTATTCAGCCGGCGGTTTTAAGTTTAACAGGACAATTTTTTGGTTTACCCAATTTCCCGGCCTGGCTTTTCGAAAACAATGATTCCCTTTATGTGTCCCTTGGTGCCGATACACTCAGGCTCTGCGCTCCCGGTCAAACTTATACACTCGATGCTCAAAATCCAGGCGCTAGTTATTTGTGGTCTACAGGTGCAACAACACAGAGCATCAGTGTTAATCAAATCGGAACCTATTCCGTGACGGTTACAGGAAGCTGTGGTACTGGGGTCGACGAGGTTGTGGTTAGCACTTGCGCTCCAGTAAACAACGATAATTGTTTGGTTTTTGAATATACCGGCGCCCCTCAGCAATGGACAGTTCCTGTGGGAGTTGACAGTATCAGGTTAAAAATGTGGGGTGCAGCAGGTGGTGGTGGTCCCGATGCAACAAATAATGCCGGCGGAGGAGGTGGTTACACCGAAATTACGGTACCCGTCATAGCAGGCGATGTTCTGCAGATTGTAGTAGGTGGCGGTGGTGAAAAAGCAGTAGGACATACAGGTGGAGCCGGTGGTTATGGCGGTGGTGGCGATGGAGGCACTGGAAACAGAGTTGAAACATTGAACGGTATTCCGACCGATGTGGGTGGGGCCGGCGGCGGCGGAGGTTTGACTGTGGTGAGAATGATTGGCAGTATCAACAATATCCTCGGTATGGCAGGTGCAGGTGGTGGTGCCTCATTTAACCGTTCAGGCGGTGGAGGTGGTGGATTGAACGCGGAGTATACAGCCGCAAACAATCAGTTTAATCTTAACGGTTTTGGTGGAACACAAACTGCCGGAGGTGCCCCATCTTCTAACACGCTTTGCGGACATCCAGTATCAGGTACAGCTGGTGCAGGACAACAGGGCGGAACTGGCGCAACTGACCTTGGCGGTTCGGCCGATCGCACCGGTGGTGGCGGTGGCGGTGCTGGTTACTTTGGTGGTGGCGGTGGCGGAAGCCATGATGGTTGTTTCGGCGTTGGTAGCACAGGTGGTGGTGGTAGTGGCTTTGTTTGTAGCACCTGCCCGGGTCTAACGGGCACTACGCAGACTGCAGGATTTTTCGGTGTCCCAGCAAATAGTAGCGACCCATTACTTGCAGCTTATCCTGGAACGGCTACAGGCGTATTTAATCAGAATGGTGGAAATGGTATTGTCCAAATCTGCTATCTATTACCCTGCGCAGCAACTACAGACAGCATATCCATCACAGCATGCAACGATTTTACCAATCCCTTGGGGGCAATTTTTACGCAAAGTGGTATTTATAGCTACACACTCACATCCTCCACAGGTTGTGACAGTGTTATAATACTCGATTTGACTATAATTCCTTTTTCACAGACACAATTGAATGTGACGGCCTGCGACAGTTTTACCGATGTAAATGGAAATACTTATTACCAAAGCACTATTTTTAACTATACTTTAGTTGGTTCAAATGGCTGCGATTCTATC
This sequence comes from Saprospira sp., assembly GCA_044379045.1. GTDB lineage: Bacteria > Bacteroidota > Bacteroidia > Chitinophagales > Saprospiraceae > Saprospira. Next base: position 889 of record JBIPOO010000089.1, on the reverse strand, counting down.
ATTTCGGTAAACCTGACTATTGGCGGAATTGTACAGGCCCCTACTCAGAATGTCAGTGCCTGCGCTCCTTACACGGCAGCTTGGGGAACAAGCTATACACAAAGCGGAACTTATTCCGATACTATTTTCACTGCTGGTTGCGATAGTATTTTAACAATTAATCTTAGTATTCTACAAAGTCCAGCGCTAAGTATTAGTGGTGACAGTATCTTTTGCATCGGCGAATCACTAACTTTGACTGCTGTTGCAGGCAATGCGCAATCTTATCTTTGGTCCGACGGTTCTACAGCTACTCAACTCAATATTAATAATGGAGGCACTTACAGCCTTACAGTAGAAAATAGCTGTGGACAAGCTGTTTCATCTATAACTATTGTTGAGGAAGATTGTGACACTAGTTCTTGCGAATTCCTCATTCCCAACGCCTTTACACCCAATGGCGATGGAACAAATGATAACTGGTACATTCAGTGCATTGAACTTTATCCGGACAATGAGGTACAGATTTTCAACCGTTGGGGACAGCCCGTATTTACAAAAGCGAATTATGCAGGCGATTGGGACGGAACCTTTGCTGGGCAGCTATTGCCCGATGCTGCTTATTATTATATTTTAAAAATTACGCTTCCTGCTCCAATTGGCCCAGCCACATTTACCGGATCGGTTTCAATCATCAGATAAAAATTGACAACAATGAAAAATATAATCATTCCTATAATCGCGCTCTTTTTTGCTAATGCTCTTTTGGCGCAACAAGAGCCTCAATTTACACAGAACAATGGACATAATGCCTTTTTGGTGAATCCGGCAGCGGTCGGTTCCGATAACAGGCAATTGCTTCGCTTTTTTGTAAGACAGAACTGGGCCTTTTTCAACGATGCGCCAATTA
>JBIPOO010000324.1:0-4127 GCA_044379045.1 Saprospira sp. | reverse complement strand
TTTAAAGTAAACAGTGCCTTTTAGCTTCGGAGAAGCGAAACTTTATTTGGACACTATCCTACTAACTGAGTTAGTAAAAAATATTAATCTTAACAATAGAAATTATGTTAAAATACAGCTTACTTATTATATCCTTGAGCTTAAGTTTGAAAGTTTTTGCGCAAAATGATGCGCAAACAAGACAGCAGATCAAATTAGTTATAGACAATTTCTTCGATGCGATGCACAAGGGCGACAGCGCTGCCATGTCTAAAACGCTACACCCTGCGGCAGTTATTAAAACGGCAGGCGAAAAAGTGCAAAACACTCCGGTCGGAACCTTTCTGATGGCTATTGCCATGAAACCCCGCCCTAATGTCTGGCTTGAAAAACTATACAGCTATGAAATAAAATGGGATGCCAATCTGGCCTGGGCCTCGACAGAGTATTCCTTTTTTCTGGATGCTAAACTAAGCCACTGCGGGTACAATCATTTTGTACTTGCCAAGGAAAAAAATGAGTGGAAAATCCAGTTTCTGATAGACAGCCGCCGAACAGACAATTGTCTGACAGATGCTGATCGAAAGGAAACAGACAAAATTGCCATCGACACATTGCTCAACCGCTGGCACAAAGCAGCTGCCACTGCAAACGAAGCCGTGTTTTTCGATTCTTCCATGACTGCAGATGGCATTTACCTCGGAACCGATATCAGTGAACGCTGGCTGCGCGATGAACTGAAAAGTTGGGCAAAATCGGCCTTCGAAAAAGATGTTGCCTGGGCCTTTACACCCAAAAGAAGGGAAATTTATTTCAACGAAAATGATCCCAAAATCGCATGGTTCGAAGAGGACCTGGATACCTGGATGGGCCCTTGCCGCGGTTCGGGTGTAGTAATGAAAATTGACGGAAAATGGAAGTTAAAGCATTTCAATCTGGCCGTGGCAGTACCTAATGATGCAATTGATAAGTATATGAATATTATTGGGCTTAAGAAGAAAAAACAATAAACAGGTTATCAGCTATCAGATTTTACAATATCTAAGCAGCTGCACATTTTTACAATTTGCGTATTATTTTTTCAAAAACCCCTTCAAAGGGTCCAAATAAGATATTGATTTGTCTCAGGGTTAAACAAGAACTCATAATTTATTTTAATTTTAAAAATTATGCTAGACCAGAAATCAATCGATAAAGAATTGCAATTGATATTTGCTGGTGATTACGGCGCTGACCACGATTGGCATTACACACTTAGCAGTACTGAGATTGTCAAAGGTTTCATTACAATTTTTAATAAATGGGATAAGCTTGACGAGGTAACAAAGGAAAAATTGTTAAAAATTGCCGTAGAAACGATTATAAATGAATTTTCTATAGAATCTGACACGATAAAATTTTCCCTCAGTAACATTCAATTTGACTCAATAAGAAATGCCGTTTTAGAAAGACTCAACTCAACTTATTTGGCGAAATATTATGTGAGGGAGATTGCCCTCAATAAAAGTTTGTATCCAACCTTAATTGAACATGTCAAAACTAATCTTGAAAAAGGTGTTTATGACAACGATAGCATAGAAATTGCTGCTTTGTTGGTGATTGAGTTGAAGCCAGGCCAACGCTGAGAAGATTTACCAATCATATTTTTTCCCTCAAATACAACGGAAGTTCAACACCATACTCAAGCAGTGTCGCTCTTCTTTTTAGATGAAAGCGTAAATTAAAGATTTCTGCAAAGTCATGATCAGGGTCCGATTGCATGATTTCCATTTCTTCCTCCAGACTTAGCGAATTGTATTTACCCAAAAGTTCGCTGAGTTTTTTATCATAGTTTTTTAAAAAATCAAAGAAAGCAAGCATTTGGATACCATTAAAATGAATAGGCTGATCCGTTTCGGTTCTTGAATAATAATATCCTTCGCTTTGGTATTCATAATTCCATACATGTGGGGCAGCCTGAACAATCTTTTCATTAAAAAGTATCCAATCGATGCATTCCGACTCCTCTTTTATTTCCTTAAAATCGTGATTTGCTCGGTCAATCTCTAGGGTATTGTTTTTGATAAAATCATAAATTTCTTTCAATTCCTCGAAAAGTTGCAAGAAAGGAGTCCATTTCATTTGAGGGGCAAACAAATCGAAATCGCCAATGAGTTCGACTGTGAAACTATGCTCATTCAGCCATTTTTCCAATTTTTCAAAATCTATTGGTTGCGGCGATTCAAAGATAATTTCATGGATAGCAGTTAAGGCTAATTCAACTTTCTGATGATAAAGATCCGATTTGTAAAAATCCAGTCTGTCGTCGGAGTTTATATATGGATTGCATTGAATACCAAGATCATTTTCATTGCTTTCTGAACAAAATTCAGCACAGCTGTAAATGTCCATAATGTCATCCTCTTTGATATCAAAAATTAAATCCAGATAATCTTTAGTTTTGTTGCCGATAAATCGGAATCCTCTGTTGTGCATATTGCCGCAGGTTTCGCTGCAGCACTTGCCCCTACTAATGATGAGTTCGCTATTTTCAAGGCCTAAATTTTTAAATTCTTTTTCAAGGGCCGCCAAAAATATTTCCTTGCTGGTTTCCTGATAACTATAAGTTGCTTTCAAATGCATGCGTAAACCTTCAATGTTCATTGAGGTAAAATAATTGAGCATCCGCTGAACGTATTCACTGTTTTCTGTACTATTAGATTTATCCTGCATTTATGCTCTAATCAGTTTTATCAATTTTTTATCAATGGCAAGCAGGTAAACACCGGCCGCTTCGGGAGCTTTAATACAGTTTTTGGTTGAATTGATTTGGCCGCTTTGTACCAGTTTTCCCGACAAGTCAAAAATCAGGTAATCTTTACCAAGCATTTGTTCTCCAACCTCGAGCAAAAATTCTTGTTCACATGGATTGGGAAAAACCTTGAAACTTGTGTAATTGTTATCTGAAACTGATAGCGTAGGATTCAGCTCAATCGCTCCAACATTTGTATTCGTAAGGTTTCTAATCACTCCAAAATAATCTGTTGATAAAGCAATACTATTCGGAACAGACATGACAAATTCGGGATGCAGATTTGTGTTAGGAGTTAAATCATTAATATCCTGAGTGGGATTAAAATATACGGGCAATAATGCATTGATTTGATCGCTACTACTGTTGTAACCAAAACCCGGATTCATACTAAAGAGATTATAACCTGTACTTAAGCCCGGTTGCGGACTCAAAGGCGCCGAGAAAAGTCGGTTATTGTTCAGACTATCAGCATTGGCTGTTATGATATTGCGGTCGATACTGATATTGCTGATGGAAAAATTTGGAACAGGCTGTCCTAAAAATATATCATGCGCAATACTCACCTGAGCACCAGTACCGAACTGTTTTCCGATGATGGTATTGTGTCGGATTTGAATATTTGAATAAATACCATTTTGAATGGCGCTGTAAATGCCCATCCAAAGATTGATGCCCCTTGTGTTCAGAATAATATTGTTTTCGATGTAAATGTCTTTTATGTAATGGTTGGTCACAAAAGCGGTAAATGCCTCAAGACCAGTCAAAATCCCAGAAACATTTTTAGAAGTATTGTAAATAAAATTACGGTGCACATGGGCATATTCCATCTTGTCGAGGTAAATATTCGCATAGTTATCGTGCAATAAATTGTCGCTAACATCTGCACTGTCGCAAAAATCAAAATTGATCCCTTCGCCCGAATTGTCGTGCACATGATTGTTCATGGCCTGAATCTGACTTGCATTCCAAAATTTAATGCTCGATCCCCACTGACTTTGGGCAGTATTATAATTTACGGCATCGTGCACATGACAGTTGGTTACTTTGAAGCGTTTTGCTCTGGGAATGAGTACTGACGAGCCATTGGCATTGAGTGCGCCAATTCCAAGCAGAATTCCGTGTCCAGCAACCTCAGAAACTTCGACACTATCGACAAGAATATCGTGCGGATTAATGATCGTTCCACTGAAATTGTATCCAAAACGCAGGCCATTTTCTGTACTTTGTTTCAGGGCTATATTTCTGACATAAATATTACTGCCCAGCAGGTAAATCATGCCACCACCTACATTAACGGTTATACCTGTACCATCGAGCAATACATTGCCTTTGCCACGCAGACTGACATTCAAGC
>JBIPOO010000323.1:0-4166 GCA_044379045.1 Saprospira sp. | reverse complement strand
CATTTGCCATAGTTTTTAGCACTTATCCTGATATATCGGGCATTTTTTCGGAGCTTTAGCCCTAATTTTTGCTGGTAACTGTCATTACTGTCATCTGCCTTTTCATTTTTAACGAGGCCAACTTCTGAAAAATTGATTCCATCGCCAGAAACCTCAAATTTAACTTCTTTAGGAAACCAAATCCAGGAACGCTGGTCTTGAAGACAATTTAAAGCCAGGTAGTTTAATGTTTTTTCAGCTCCGAGGTCAACTGTAAAAATAAGTTCCTTCGATTGAAAACCCTGCCAGAATCCACTGCGGTAATCATCTCCGCCATACAAACCATCAATCAGGGCATTCGTTCCGCCTCCTGCATATCTGTCGGCAAATTTCGATTTGAGTTCAATTTTTCTGTTTTTATCAGCTTGGGGATAAAATGCTTTTACGCGCTTAGATTTTTTACCTTTATCATCCTTGGCAAAAGCGAAAAAGTTTGATTTGTTTTTAATAACAAATGGTTTATTGTACAGAACAGCTTTTTTCTCAGCGCTTTCATCACCCTCCCAATAGTAAATCTCATACTTGCCTGCAACCGAAAGCGAAATTTCCATACTGTCACTAAAAGCATTTGCGGGAGATTTGAAATAGGGCATCGGAACAATCCTTAGCGAATCTGCAATTTGTGTTTTGGGGCAATTTTCAGTTTCTGTTGCCCATTTTGAATTTTGGTCTGAACTCATCTCAAATTCAAGTTTGCCCTCTGAAAGTTCAGTATGACTTATAAAACTGTTAGAATAATCTTTGCCATTCAATTTCAAGGATTTAACAAATATATTTTTCTTTGAATTTTTTGGAGCTTCAATGACCATTTGCTTTCCATTTTCATAATTGATGCTTATTTTCTTAAAAATCGGACTGCCAATGATGTATTTGTCGCTACCCGGAGTCACAGCATAGAAACCCATAGCTGACATTACATACCAGGCCGACATCTGACCACAGTCTTCATTGCCTGAAAGTCCATCGGGTGCGTTTTTGTATAGTTCCGACATGATCTGCCTGACCCTTTGCTGCGTTTTCGCTGGTTTTCCGACAAAATTGTACAAGTAAGCCTTATGGTGGCTAGGTTCATTTCCATGTGCATACTGACCAATAAGTCCTGTGATATCTGCCTGTTCGTGACCACCAAGATTGCTGCTGCTTGTAAAAAGAGCGTCGAGGTAATTTTCAACTGCTTTTTTGCTGCCCATCAGTGCAGAAAGTCCCTCAATGTCTTGCGGAACAAACAAGGAATATTGCCAGGAATTCGCTTCTGTATAATTAAAATTAACTTCGGAAGGAGAGAATGGACTGAATAGGCCCCCATTAATTCTTGCCCGCATAAATCCGCTACCAGGGTCGAAAATATTTTTGTAATGCTGCGCCCTTGCAGCAAAAACTCGGTAAATACTATCTTTGCTCAGGGCTTTCGCCAATTCCGAAATACACCAGTCATCATAAGCATATTCCAAAGTTTTTGAAACCGATTCCGGGTTGTCGGTCATGGCAATCAGCCCGTTTTCGCGATAAGCTTTAAGCCCCCCATTATCTCTGTTTGCAGAATGTTGCATGGCCTCCAAGGCAAGTTCGGCATCGAATTCCCTGATGCCTTTTGCATAGGCATCGGCAATAACAGAAACGGAATGGTAGCCTATCATACAGTCGGTTTCATTAGCGGCAAGCTCCCATACCGGTAGTCGACCGCCCTGCTTGTAATGTGCCAGAAATGTATTGATAAATTCGACTGTTCTTTTTCGTTCAATCAAAGTATAAAGCGGATGTGCTGCCCTGAAGGTATCCCAAAGTGAGAAAATGCTGTAAATATTTCCTTGCTCAGATTTATGTATGTTGCCGTCCATTCCTCTGTATCTTCCATCTAAGTCTGTGAAGAGGTTAGGAGCCGTCATGGTATGATACAATGCTGTATAAAAAATAATCTTTTCGTCCTCTGACCCACCTTCCACTTTAATTTTTGACAAGGCTTTTTCCCATTTCTCCTCAGCCTCTTTTTTAACTTGTTCGAAATTCCAGTGATCGATTTCTTTTTTTAGGTTTTTTTCAGCACCTTCAATGTCGACAAAGGAGATACCTGATTTGGCAAGAATTTCTTTGCTGCCTTTTTCGAAATATACAATTGCCTTAGTTTTTTTGGTTGAATCCTTGTCCCAGTTTTTAAACTCAATTTTACTGATATTGGCTGAAAATTCGAGACTGAAATAAAAATGCTGTTTTTGTGCCCAGGCCTTGCTAATGCGTTTTCCCTGCAATTTGTTTTTGGTAATTTGTGAGAGTTCTACATCAAGAAGCTCATCGCGATGCTCGAGGTCAATAACAATATGAGGCTGTTCATCAGTTTTTGAAAATTTGTAACGCTGCATACCGGCGCGCTCACTACAAGTCAACTCAACCTGAATTTGGTGTTTGTTTAATTTAACAGCATAGTAGCCTGCATGCGCTTTTTCATCTTTATGTCTGAATTCAGAAGCATATTCTTTATTGTTGAAACTACCTTTTCCCAATCCTGGCATAAGCAAAAGATCTCCATAATCACTTACGCCTGTGCCGCTCAAGTGAGTATGACTAAAACCATAAATAATACTGTCGCTGTAATGATAAGCGCTACAACCATCCCAACCTTCCAATCTGGTATCAGGACTCAACTGAACCATGCCAAATGGCACAATAGCCCCTGGAAAGGTATGTCCATGTCCGCCTGTGCCTATGAAGGGATTGACGAGTTGGTGTAGCGCTTTTTCTGGAGTCAGACAAGAATTAAATGAGATTGCAAGTGTTGCAAATAGCATGAATTTTAACACTTTAGCTGTATATGACATGTGAAATGGTTTTAACTTGGATGGTATTTTACACAAACTAAAAATATTTATTCAAATTTTCAATTGAGATAGTCTTTTTTAATCTTATCAACTAAATTGGCAGAATATTTGGATAATAACAATAAAAGAAAAATATGAAAACGCCAATTATCATCGCCTGCCTTTTTTTATTGACAAATAATGCTTTTGCACAAAATCCTAGTGGCAAAGAAAATATTCCCACTTCCAGTAAAGATTTTGAATTAGAAATGATGAAACTAATCAATGATTTCAGAAAGAAAAACAACCTGAATGAGTTGGTTTGGAACGAAAGCCTCGCAAGAGCCGCCCGTTACCACGCAAGTGATATGCAAAAAGACAACTATTTCGAGCATGAGTCACATGATCGGGTAGGAGGCAGACTAAAAAAAACATTGAAGACTTTTGACCGGGTAAGGCTATTTGCTGATAAAAATCTTTTTGTCAATTCAGAGAATATTGGCACTGGTCAAAGTAGTGCAAAGGAGATGTTCGAAGATTGGAAAAATTCTGCAGGTCACCGCAAAAATATGCTTAATCCTTCCTCCAAATACATTGCTGTAGGCTATGTTTTTATTGAAAAGGATGAATACCAGCATTATTGGGTGATGGATACAGCGGAATAAAATTATAACAATAGAAATGATTGAAAATAAAAAAAGATTGTTGACTTTTCAACAATCTTTTTTTGTTCCCTCAAACACAATGGAAATAATTTAGTATTTAATTTCGTTGCCTTGAGCGTCTTTATAATTTCCAGTAGCAATAATGATAAGATCTATTAAGGCCCATATTCCACAGCCTCCCAGCGTAAGCAGTTGTGCGATTCCAATACCAGTATGTCCAGTATAAAAACGGTGTATACCCAATACGCCTAAAAACCAGCAAAGTAAAAGGGTTAATATCCATTTGTTACGTTGTTCGTTCAATTCGTTGTTGATTGCTTTTACCTGGTCGGCTTGCTCTACCCCACATTTTGGGCAGATTACTGCCTTGATGTTGATTATTTCTCCGCAGCTGCTGCAGTATTTTTCATTTGATTGTTTCATAGGTTTAGTTTTCTGTTGTTGTGGAAAATATTTCTCTATTTTTGATTTTTCTTAAAAGTACAAACATAAATATGAAAACTAGTTATATATGTATTGACTTTTCCCTTTTCCATCTTTTATACGACCAAAAGTACTCCAGTGCTTCTCTGATTTGCTGTTCGATTTCATTGGTAAAAATACGGCTTATTTCTTGTGGTAGAAAATCACGAGGATGGTCAATTAAAAGTCAGGCACTCACATTAGGAAG
>JBIPOO010000322.1:0-4208 GCA_044379045.1 Saprospira sp. | reverse complement strand
TCAAGTAGTAGGTATCAAGTATTAAAACTTTTTACTTTGTTAATTGATTAATTTCCAAAAAATATATTGGCGCAGCAAAACTGCGCTTTTTTTATCCCTAAAATAATACTTCAAAAATATAGCAATTCTAAATTAAGGGTCATGTACATAGTACTTGATACTTGATACAAAAATCGACTTCTAATTTCTAATTTCTAACTTCCCACTTCTGCCTTTATGAAAATCGCCCTCCTCGGATATGGAAAAATGGGTAAAACCATTGAAAGATTAGCCACTTCAAAAGGACATGAAATCGTTTTTAAAAGCGATGAAAACTGCATTGATTTGCTCAAAAACGGACAGGTTAACGGAGCAGAAGTTGCCATAGAATTTACAGGACCAGCGTCGGCAGCTGACAATATCAAAGCTTGTATACTGGGTGGAATCCCTGTAGTATCTGGCTCAACCGGTTGGTTAAAAAACCATTGGGAAGCAGTTGCGAATTGTTGCGAATTGAATAATGGCAGTTTTTTTTATGCCTCCAATTATAGTATTGGCGTGAATATTTTCTTCGAAATCAATGAGCGATTGGCAGAACTCATGAATGCCTTTCCGGAATATAAAGCAGAAATCGAAGAAATACACCATATTCACAAGCTCGACGCTCCAAGCGGTACGGGCATTACACTTGCTGAAGGAATTTTAAAAAATCATCAGGGTTACAACGAATGGACTTTGGAGGATTCCAATGAAATTCCTGCTGGCAAACTGCCCATTATTGCCAAAAGAATCGGCGAAGTACCCGGCACGCATATTATCCGCTACCACTCTCCCATCGATGACATCGAAATTAGTCATATTGCCAAGGGTCGGGAGGGATTTGCATCTGGAGCAATCTTAGCTGCTGAATGGCTTATTGGTAAAAAAGGAATTTTTGGTATGAGGGATTTGATGCAGCGCTAACAAAAAAAGGAATTGTACCAGAGATAATGACATCTTTCTTGACAAAATCACAAACTTGTCAGTAGCTCCTTCCACTCCCCTTGCAGCGACAATCCTTTATCTTTGGCATACCAGAGGTGAACCGTTTCTACAAAATCGGCATATGCGATTCCTTTAGGGTCGGCTTTATAGTCCATCACTTTTTGTTGTAAAACCACCGGACGAGGGCCCCAAACTGCTAATTCTTCAAAAGTTGATTGATCGAAAAGAATAACTTTTGGGATGGATATTGCACCATTTGTCAAGTAAGCATTCATTAAATCGAGGTTTTCATCGCGCCAGACTATGTGCATCTCCCAATTTGGGTTCAACTCAATAATTTTGTGTATTATTGGCAAATTCTGAGCAACATCGCCGCACCAGGCCTCTGCCAATACCAAAAATCCAATATTGCGCTCCTTACTTTTGACTAAATCGACCAGATCTGCTTCAAGATTGATAGTTTTCATGAGCCTTTTCATGCGCTGCATGTTCATTTGGGTATATTGAACCATTGCCTCACTATGGTTAGTACCGCTGGTTTTGTTTTCTGCCAGTAAATTTTCTATTTTTTCAAAATATGCTAAAAAGGACAAGGCCTCTGAAATTTTTTCTTTAAAAAGATCCACAATTGTATAATTAATAGGTTATGAGTTTATTTGAATATAATATGACAAATATCAATATATTTTGACGCAGGTAAATTAGACTAAACAAGATCATAATGACTATTTTTGTAGCAATCTAAATATTATGAAAAGATATAAAGTCGGTTCTACCGAAATTTTTGTTGCACTTATCATTATTGCGATTTTACTTTTAGTGATGCTTAGCGGTTTTTATTTCATTGATTAAAGACCAAGTATACCCTCAGGCAGATTCATGAGCACTTTTTTATGCACTTTATCTACCTCTAGAATCAACTCATCGTTCAAAGGTATTAATATCGTTCTGTTTTGGTAAAATACATAAGCAATTTCTTGTTGAGGAAAAGCGGCTACCTCATCAATCACAGCAATTTGCCCTTCAAGGTCATCAAAAATCATAAATCCTTCGAGGTATTTAAAATGCATGCCTCCGGAACTGATGAGTTCGTCGCTGATACTGATATCTTCTCTACGCAAATAGAGGTCTTTTTGCATTAAGAGTTCGGCCTCGCTGCGGCTATCAACCCCTTCAAGTTTTATGAAAATTACATTACCTTCCTGAATATCTTCAACAAAATAGGGCACTTTTTGACCTTTTATTTCTATAAAAACTGCTTCTGTTTCAAAAAGATCATCAATAAAATGTTCAGCTATATTTAGTTTTAGCTCCCCTTTTATACCATGTGCTTTCTGTGTATTACCGATTTTTACTAGTTCGTTCATTTACTTTTCTTTTTACTAAATAACAGTAACTTTATTAAAAAAAATATAGACCTAAAATTAAAACGATTTCTAAGTTTTGCATTTATCATTATTCGATACTTCACAAAATTACATAAAAAAGCCTACTTATTCTAAAAAGTCGACTTTTGTAGTATGATTGGAGTGTCATTTTTTTACTATTTTTGTGATGAAATTACATTAATAAAAAATTGCCGATTATTAAAGATGACCTTATTGAATTCAATAGTCAAAATTGCTTTCAAAACGCGTATGAGTAAAATTCATAGCTATATGAAAGATCCGGCAGCCATTCAGCAACAATGGCTTGGAAAACTAATTGAAAAAGCATCAAATACAGAATGGGGACAAAAACATAATTTTAAAGACATAACAAGTCTTTCCGATTTTTCAGAAAGTATAAAATTGAATGATTATGAGGCATTAAAACCTTATATTCAGCGTATGATGATGGGGGAAAAGGATATACTCTGGCCCGGTCGCATCAAATGGTTTTCAAAATCATCGGGCACTACCAATGATAAAAGCAAATTTATTCCAGTTTCGGATGAAAATCTGCATCAATGCCACCTCAAAGGCAGCCACGACACAATTGCACTTTGGTTAAGCAGTAATCCCAATACCAAAATGTTCAATGGAAAGGGACTGGTAATGGGCGGCAGCCTGAAAGAATTTTCCGAAAATAATGAAACACTGTTAGGAGATGTTTCAGCTATCATGTTGAACAATATGCCATTTTATGCAAAATATTTTCATACGCCATCAGTAGAAATTGCACTCATGAGTGAATGGGAATCGAAAATTGAGAAAATGGCACATCACATCGTAAAAGAGAATTTAACAAGTATAAGCGGTGTCCCCACCTGGACTATTGTACTTTTTAGAAGAATTTTGGAATTGAGCGGCAAAAAAAACATACTGGAAGTTTTTCCAAATTTTGAACTCTACATGCACGGTGGAGTCTCATTTACACCATACCTCGAACAGTTTAGAAGTTTTTTACCATCCGATTCTGTACAATACCGTGAAATCTATAATGCTTCGGAAGGTTTCTTTGGTTCGCAATACGCAAAAGATGACGATGGCATGCTTCTGCTGCTTGACAATGGTATTTATTATGAATTTTTACCAATGTCTGAAATAGACAATCCAAATGCCCGAGCTAAAAGCATTGAAGAAGTTGAACTCAATGTAAACTATGCTTTGATTATTAGTACCAATTCGGGATTATGGCGATATATGATTGGAGATACCATACGTTTTACCTCCCTATTTCCGCACAAATTCAAAATTAGCGGGAGAACCAAACATTATATCAATGTATTCGGAGAAGAGGTTATGGTTGAAAACACTGATAAAGCACTGGCAATGACTTGTTCTGAAACCGGAGCCGAAGTCTCGGAATATACAGTTGGACCTATTTTCCTATCTGAGGGTAAAGGCGGTCATGAGTGGTTTCTTGAATTTGAAAAAATTCCTGACAATATTGAAGCATTTGCAGATCTACTAGACACAAATCTCCAAAGCTTAAACTCAGATTATGAAGCAAAAAGATATAAATCTATGGCACTGGAAAGGCTCAAATTGAATCTTGTGCCTAAAGGAAAGTTTCACGAATGGCTAAAATCGAAAGGAAAATATGGCGGACAACATAAGGTGCCCCGACTCTCGAACACTAGACAATATGTGGATGAATTGAAAGCATATATCTGAGTTTCTATCATCGGAGACTGAAATAAATTATTCTAAAGATCCGAAAAATTTAACTCGAATAAAAAAATTTGCAACAAAGATTTGCAATTTAACAAAAGTACTGTAAATTTGCACCACGCTTTTTAAAAGCACCCGCAGAAGTAGCTC
>JBIPOO010000088.1:0-14647 GCA_044379045.1 Saprospira sp. | reverse complement strand
CTAACCCTATCGCCTCAGCGGATATTGTCAAGGCTATAACTTCTGCATCAGACAATTTTGGAATTCTAGGATAGTTTTTGAAATTTCCATACTGATTTAGCTCATCAGCAAAAACAGTTTTGGTTATCTCGAGGTTGCGCATATATAGAGTAGCTTGGCAGGCATTCTAAATTACTGATTTTCAGTTATATGTGCAACATTTTTTTAAGGTTTTTTTTATCTTTTTTTAATCGCACAACAGGTTTTATTGACAATGTAAAAGTCAAAACAATATGTTTTTAAAGAACTAAAAATATTTTTTTTAGCCTTCTCAATTTTCAACATTTAAAAAATTAAGGTGTTTGTATTGGTATCTCAAGATACGTTAAGTTTAACACAATGAAAAATTGCCTAACATTAACAATAGTCTTACTTTTTTCAGGATTAGCTTCTACGCAAGATATCCTTTAAATAAACCAAGAAAGACAAAAACTTCAGCGCGATGGCAAGCTGGGTTCCTGAGGATAAAACTTCTGATAAAAATACCTGGAAAGAAGTGATTGCACATCGCAGAAATGTCTATATTGAATCGGCCGGACATGGCGTTTCATCGGGGCGTTTTCAGCGCTACAAGGAAGTCGCTTTGGAATATGCTTTTATGTTTGATTTGGTAGGGGTGAAGAAGTGATTTTTTAAGATGATCAGTCTCGTCTTTCGAACGAGATCAGACTTCAGACATCAGCTTCGAGATTTTTACTTGGAGTAAATAAAACATTATTCCTTTATCTTCCTGAAAATAACCTCTCCGTCATCATTGGTGATGCGTTCATATTCGATGATACCTTTTGAACAGTCGATTTGACCACGTTTGAAGCCACGTCTGAAAATTTTTTCAACATTATATAGATTGTGAATATAATGTTCGTTGAGGTATTTATCCGGTGAAGGAAAGCTTTTTGTATCCTGATAAACATATTCACCTTCCTTGTTCAGTTTTTTCTGAACATGCATATCTCCGTTAATACAATAAATCTGCCCCCTTTTGTATCCTTCATTGTAGATATAGTCAATCGTTTTTTGGCGGTCCCAACCGATTTTAAAGTATAACAACACAATAGACAGTATCAGTAGTACAACCCCTATTATAGCAGGTGTGCATCCGCCTTCTTCCTCAAAAACCGCAGCCAAAAAAAAAGCTATGAGTGAAAGTATGAAAATAACCGTTATCAGGATATACATAAGTTTGTGCTAGGTTTTATATGTACAGGTTTAGAATTTGATGGTAGATTGAAATGACAAATCTCGTAATCTTTTCAATGTTTTCCTCATTTAAATGGAAAATCAAAAGGTAAATTGTCACTATATATATAATGTCCAATAGTTCAATTTTTGATTCTTTTATAGTGCCTGTCTGCAGTTCGTCAATGATTTCCCATCTGTTTAGTAAACGGTATTTCTTTTCTATTTCCTCCAGGTTATTTAATGGTATTTTGGTGATTAACCCAGCATGACAAAGCAACTTACTGTAGTACAGGAGTATAAAAAACAAGAGGAAACACAAGAGGACTTTTAGTGTGAATCCCAGATCCAACAGTAGCCAGCAAATGTAGGTACCAATACCGGCCTGAATTAGGGGGATAATAAAAAAAAGTCTATTGTACTTTAGCTCAAAAATAAGTTTGTCCAGCTCGAATTTAATTGCAAATGATTCCTCATAATGCAATCTGTACGACTGTTGCCATCGAAGCACTGTTTTTTCCTGTTTTTTGACAGCCTGATAAAATAGAACTGGTCCAATAACTACAATTTGAAGTACCCAAAAGTCGAGTTTGCCTAAAAATCCAATCATGAAAAGTCCAAAACAAAGACTTCGCAGTGCAAAATCGATGATTGCATAGTTGAATTTTATAGGAATGCTGTGTTTAGCTGAGTTAAAAATGCCATTTTTATCAACCGAGATCAGCGCAGGATAGGGTGTTTGATTATCTATTTGGATGCCATCAGCGCTTAAAAGATTTCTTTCATTTTCCTCATCAACCCGGTATAATTTGTAGCCGCCTTCTGTAAGCTTGGCTTCATATGTTTTACCTTTTGTCGATTTTAGAAATATCATTTGAACTAAATTGGTTTTAAATTTATTAAATGCTGCCATTTCGAAAAAAGTTTCATTTACCAAAAAAAAAGAAATCAATGTTAAATTGGTCTTTTGGCAGCTTTTTGAATAGAAATTAGCTCAAAACAAAAGTTTTAAAACTTTTTTCTGAATTTTTTCAATTTCGGGGAACTTGAAAAGGCAAATCCTTGTATTTTCTAATGTCTGAACGCTGGAAAACAGCTGTAGACGGGCTTTAAATAATATATTAAAATACATGTCTTATGTCAGCATCACGTAACCTACTTTATCTTGCCTCCGGTTCCTATCATCCAATTTATGAGCAACTGAATTTTGATAATATCTATCTGGTAGATTATAAATTTGGTAATAATCAGCATAATAGCAAAGATGCTAAGGTGAAACTTATTGGCAAAGACGCCCTGCTTGCCATCGATGAATTAAAAAGAAAAAATATCCTTTTCGATGCAGTTGTTTCGCTCAACGACGGCATGCTTGAGGGTGGAGGAACTTATCCCATTTTTTCAGATGCAGTGCTCGGTTATCTGAATCCACTGCTCAGAGATGAGGTATTGGTCATTACCGATTTAAAATATCAGGGTAGTATAAAACTTGCACGAAGTGTCAGTAAAATGCAGTTTGGTTTCGATGCTCTGAAGCTAAATTCGACTTCACCGGAATTTTTACATCCTTCTCTTTTTTGCTATTCGATGCAACAGCAGCATAACTTTTTTGATAATGATTTTGGAGATGTTTACAAGCTCAGTCGTAGTAGAAAGGAAAGTAGTTTTAAACTGCCTAACGGATTGAAAATAAAATTGATAAAGGATAGTATTTGGCGCGATGAGCAAAATCTTGATCTTCTGGGATTGAATATCAATTCGAAACAGGCTCTGGGGGGGTATAGAGGTGAAAAGATAACTAGTGTCAATGACTTTTTTTTCAAATCAAAAAACAACACCCTGCAAATAAGAGATTTGAGTTTTGAAGCAATCCTAAAAGTCTGCAAGGAGCAAAATATCAAGAAACTGGGTTTAACCCCCTGGTTGAAAGGTCAATATAAAGCTCTTTTTGAAGCATTGAACAGTAAGGAAGCTGCTGTGCTCGATGAAATTAGTTTCTATCATATGAGGAATACTGATTTTAAAGAATTGTACAATTGCCTTGCATCAGCAAATCTCATGGTTTAGTTGAATTTGTTTTTTTATAATATAAAAAACTACAGCTAAAATGAGCAATCAGACAATTATGTTAAAGTCGGTCGCACACATTAAAATTTCTCATATCATGAATTGACCATTTGATAAATTTAATACTGTTGATACGTTCATTTTGCTCAACTTTAATTCTTTTGATTCTATTCCACTGCGCTAGTTTTAGTAGCAATGCCTTGTTTGAAAATTTCTGCTTTGAGTAGCGATTCCAAAATTTTCTCCAGGGTTGCATCAGTTCTTCAGTCAATCCCATAGCATTTGCAATTTCAAGCGCCAGTTCTATGTTAGCATCCTCGCCGGTTAATATCAATGCTTCCAGTTGAGGTAAAAATTCCTGGTTGTTTTCCATCTTTAGTTTTTTTTGAAGGCTTACATAAAATTAACCGACTTTATTTACTAAAAGTTCGATAAAATATTACTAATTATACCTAAAATTTCAATTTATGTCTTCATTCGTATTTGCTCAAAACAAGAGGGAAACTTTAAGAAAAGTAGATGAACTTTGTTATAAAGGCAAAAAAACTATTGAAAGTTTGATGTCAGAATTCAAGGAGATGACAACCTTAAACGATTATGAGTACAGCATCTTTGAGTTTTTGATGAAAACATTGCCCGAGCAGCCCAAGGCAGTCTTTTTTCATCATGGCTGGGGACCAAGTACCGTGAAACTCAGTAAATCGGAAAATGTTAAGCCGCTTATTCAGGAGCAACTCGATAAAATTAAATATGCTAAAGCAAAGATGGAAAAGGTCGAGCAGTATTTGAACGATTTTAATAACTGGTGCGATAATTTCGAAACTTTCAAAACCGACCGCAGTTTTTTTGAAATTGAGAAGCACTTGAGAGCAATCATTGCCGCTTCGAATGACGCTGACAGAACCCTTTTGTCAATTGCAAAAGGTGCCGAATGTTTAAAATTAAAACCATTTAAAACAAAGGAATTGTATATTCTTGCCTCGGATGGTCCTATTCAGTTTAAAAAGTTTCCAAATGTTGAAATGTCCCATTGTTTCGATAAAATCAGAACATTTTTTGGATCTACCACAATGAGCTTTCCAATGCAATTTCCATGGATATCATTGCCTGCGGCTGTTAATCACAAGTCGGGCGAGGCTGTTGTTTACATTGGCTATAATAACCAAAAGAAAAAAATACTCTTGCTCAATGATGGGGATAAATGGGAATTTGCGCCTAGAAAGTAGCTGTCAAAATTTTTTGTTCGCCATTTAAAATCAATAACTTATGAATAAATTAGATAAAGAGAGCTTCCTGATGCTTCCAAATTACCTTTATTATGTATTTTCAAAATAAGCTCGAAGAAATAAAATCCAAAATTCTGTCCTTGCCTCAGCCCAGACTTGTTATCATGGTGGGTTTACCACTGAGCGGAAAGGACAGCCTGCTGAAAGCACTAGATATGGAGGGATTTGAAATAGTTTCGCGCGATGATATTTTGACAAATTCAGAAAGCGAAAATTACAGCAAATCTTACTGGAAACAGGATAGCAAAGCAATTGACAAAATATTTTTCAGCAGACTGAACGAGCTAAATCAAGCAGCAAAAGATGTCATTGTAAACGCTACCCATTTGAAAATTTCCAGGAGAAGAAAGGTTTTGCTCCGTTTTTCGGAACATAAAAAAATCTGTATTGTTATGCCCCTTATAGACATCGCAACGTATAAATTACGTAATGAGGAAAGATTTAAGGCTTCTGCCAAGCGTATTCCAGAAAAAATATTTCTCGAAATGCTCGGAATGTATGAAGCTGTGAGTGCTGATGAGGGTTTTGATTTGATAATTAATCTTTGAGATAAAATTAGTGAAGACTTAAAAAAGTAAGTGAACTTTATTGCTCAAAAATAAGGCTTATTTTTCTTCCATTTGGGCTGTGATTTTCTAAAATTATCCTACCCTTGAGTTTATGAATGCTTTCTCGAATCATTGCCATATCTATGTCGGAGCTTTTTAATATCCCTTCCGTAAAGATATTTTTATTATTATGTAGCATATCGTTAGAAAACGGAGTTCCATTATCTTCAATATAAAAAATGATATGCTCTTTATTTGAAGAATGCGACAAATTTATTGTTATAATATCCGCATTGCCTGAATATATTTCTAAATTATATAATACTTGCCTAAATAATTGGTTGATAGTTAAATAGAATAATAGATTGTCATTTTTTAATACAAGATTATGGTCAATATTGTTGTTAATATGATAATTAGTATGGCGCTCAGTATTTAAGGTTTTAAGTACTTCATTGAATACCAAGTAAGGTGAAAAAGAGCTGATATCTAATTTTCGTCTTTTGCCCTGATAATACAAAATAATGCTTTGTAGTAGTTTATCAACCTTATTAAGCGATGTATTCAGCATAGGGTAGCTGCTTACATATTCAGATGGATTATTTTGAATAAAATCGGCAACACCTATCGCTGCCAGGAGAGGACTTCGAAAATCGTGCGTCATACTGTAAATTATTTCATCAAGTTCTTTATTCAGCAACTCAAGTTCCTCATTTTTAATTTGTAATTTTTTTTGTCTTAGTCTTGATGATCTTTCCCTTAATTTTATAAAAGCAAAAAGACTCAGTAAAGAAGTGAATCCGTAAATGCTGTAAGCCCACCAAGTTTTCCACCATGGAGGTCTTATTGAAAAAACAAATATTTGTTCTTTACTCCAAATTCCCTCGCTATTCATAGATTTTACCCTAAAGGCAAAATTACCGCTGGGCAAATTGCCGTAAGATGCATAATTGTTGGCACTAATTGCACTCCAGTCATTATCAATCCCATCGAGTTTATATCTATACCTTATTTGTTCAGGCTGATGCATGCTAATGCCAGAAAACCTAAAACTTAGAAAATTATTGTTGTGTGCCAGAGATAGCCCATTGGGAAGGAAGTACCAGGGCGTAAGACTATCAAAGTAGAAATTTCTAATACTTACACCATTGCCTAGTAGAAATGAGCTATCTTGATTTTTTAATGCATTTTTCCAATTGAATTTTTCATTATATAAATCAATTCCTGTAATCTGAATTTTTGGTGGCGTAGAATCGATAAAAAGTTTATCAGTATCAATGCATGTGAGTCTGTCATTTGCACCCACCCAAAGCTTAGCGTCTTTAGATCTTAGAATGGCATTTCTATTGCAGCCAATACCTAAAAAGCCGTTACTATATCTGTATGATTTAAACAGATTTTGATCATAAGCAATTGAATTTTGATTTGACGCATTGGAATTAAATTTTTCATTAAGCGCCATCAGGTTTGACCTATTTATACCAAAACGTGTGCCTGCCCATAGTGTGGAGTTATCTTCGATTAAAATACTTAAAACATAATTATTACTCAAGCCATTTAAGTTTGAAAAGCTAGTGAACTCAGCTCCATCATATTTTACCAGTCCGGCACCCCCAGTACCAAACCAAATATTTCCTTTTTTATCTTCAACAATTGTAAAAATTAAGTCATTTTGTAAACCATCTTTTGCAGAGAAATGAACAAAATTTTTGCCGTCATATTTTGTAACACCACCCCCAAATGTACCAAACCACATGTTACCCTTACTGTCCTCAATCATGCTTAAAACAGCATCATGACTCAATCCCTGTTTTTTGGTATAGCTTTTAAAAATTTTACCATCGAAACAACTAACGCCGCCACCACTTGTTGCAATCCAAATATTATTTTTCCGGTCTTGGATTACTTTTGTTACTTCATCGTTGTTAAGTCCAGACTTTTTATTAAAATGGGTTAAGTTCTTTCCATCGTATTTTGCAACACCAGACCCCCATGTGCCAATCCAAAGATTGCCAGAACGGTCTTCCATGATGCTGTTAACATCGTCATCGGGTAATCCTTCTTTTTTAGATAGTTGGTTGAAGCGCTTGCCATCATATTTAAATAGTCCGCCACCCCAGCTGCCAAACCATAAATCGCCTCGACTATCTTCAAGGATACTGTAGATTCTTGAAGCGCTGAGTCCTTCTTTTTCAGTAAAATGTCTAAAAAGATGTCCATCGTATCTGGCTAAACCTCCACCGCCAGTGCCAAACCATAAATTACCAGCTTCTTCTTGTAAAATGCAGTAAACTCTATTGTGGCTTAGTCCCTCATCGGAACTTATGTAGGTAATTTTTTTTCCACTTACCTTGGCTAGACCATTGCTGTAGGTCCCAAACCAAATATTGCCATAGCCATCCTCAAAAATACAGTTTATGCGGTCGTCCCGAAATTTTGTTGAATAATAGGTAAAATGTTTACCATCAAATCTTATAATGTCATTACCTGAGGTACCCATCCATATGTCTCCCTTTTTATCGACAAAGGTTGTTATGATTTCGTATGGCCTATTACTTTTTTTAAATTGATAATGAATAAACTGTTTGCCATCAAAACAACTGAGAAAACCACTGGAAGTTCCAATCCAAATTTTTCCATCTGCCGTTTCACAGAGGGAATGTACTTCAACAGCTTTTAATCCTTGTTTCTGGCCATAATGACTAAAAGTCTTTCCGTCAAATTTACTAAGGCCTCCCTTTGTTGTTCCGATCCAAACATTACCTTTTTTGTCCTCTAAAATACAGGTGATTTTATCATCTTTCAGCCCCTTGTTTATTGTATAGTTTCTAAAAGATTTACCGTCATATGAGGTGAGACCTCCACCCCAGGTTCCGAACCAGAGTTTTCCACTTTTTCCCTCAATGATACATTTAATAACATCGCTGCCTAGCCCTTCCTTGCTAGTATAATAGGTAAATGTTTTTCCATCATATCGTGTTGCACCGCCGCCCCAGGTTCCAAACCAAATATTTCCTTGTATGTCTTGAATAAGTGTTCTGACATCATCGTGTTTCAATCCCTGGAGTTTTGAAAAATACCTGAAATTTCCTGAATTATTATCCTTAGCAATCATATCCTTTGACTCAGCTTGTTCGGGATATTCGGCGTCAAAAGCACTATCTTTGACGACTTCTGATTCAGGGACAGAAAATGAATCCTGACCTGGGCTATGAATTAAAGGAGATTCAGATGTTATATAAGTTTTAAAATTTATAATTTCACTATTATCTTTGATTTCTATGCTATTTAGATGGCTAACTTTCGAAGTTTTAATTTTCAAAGAATCAATAGAAACAATAGTTGGGGGTAAAATACTATCATTATTAACCAAATGTCCTTTAGATAATTTTTTATAACTATTATCTGTTTTGTTTTTTTCTTGGTGCTTGTCAACACAGGAAAATAAAGTTATAAATATTAGAATATAAAACTTATTCATGTTTGGTTTAATCTTGTTTTTGTCAAATTTAGGAAATTTAGACTTATATACATCAGTTTTTTATATTTTTAAACAATTTCTGAGTCAATTACTTTAGTATTAAAATATTTCATTGTTTTGGTAAAATTATTTTAATTGAAGAATAATGCAATAAGGTTCCATTAGCCAAATCCAAAAAATAAAAATTCTTTTAGAAATAAATAAATTCGGAAAAATGAGATCAATACTGGCCTTTAAAAAGCAGCATTTTAAGAAAAATATTTTTACGCTGTTTGGAATATTATTTTTTATGGCGTCAATCAATGCTCAAGATTTGACTTCCATCAACAAAGACAGACAAAAGCTTTCCCGCGAAGGCATGACCTTTCTCACGAGCTGGGCAGCTACAAATATTGCTGGAGGCACAACAGCCTATTTCCTTGCAAAAGACCCTGAATGGAAATATTTTCACGAAATGAATGTGTATTGGAATACTGTAAATCTGGGTTTGGGTATTTCGGGCCTTTTGATGGAAAGAAAAAGTAAAGCGGATCTGAATATGGACCAAAGTCTGAAAGCGCAGAAAAGAGTGGAACGGATTTTTTTGGTTAATAGCGGTCTCGATTTAATATATATTGGCAGTGGGCTAGCTATGCGACAGTTGCAGAACGCTAAAAATCCTGAGAGAATGAAGGGCTACGGCAATGCACTTATCTTACAAGGTAGTTTTTTGCTCCTTTTTGATGGAGTGGAATATTTTTTGCACCGGAGCAATGGCTATCGCTATAAAACATCTAAACTGAGTTTCAATTTTGATGGAAATAGTGTAGGACTGAGCTATAATTTTAGCAAATAAGTTCTAAATTAGATTAGGTAGGTTTCTAACTCCTTACCGAAAATACTGCCCCAGTAGTTGTTGAGCTGATAAACATTTTCCACTGTTTTTTTTGCCAAATCACTGAAATGTTCAGAAAGGTACTCGCTTTTGATCAGTTTTAGCAGCGTTACAAAAACCGACAAAAGGCTTTTCATCAAACTGTCGCGATCATATTCGAAGCGTGCAGAAAAAATTAAACCCTGTTCAAGATAGTATAGCATAAGTACAGCTTGTGCATCGGGTTGGGCACCAATTTTTTTGAAGTCGGAAAGTGCTTTTCTGGCTTTTGCTAATTTTAGTTTGATTTTATCGGGATTAATAGCTTTTTTGATTTCAGCCTTGTATTTGTCAATCAGTTGTTCGTCAGATTGATTAAGGTGGTAATGCAAAAAATCTTTAACGGCCTTATTCGATTTATATAAATCAAAGATAATTTCGCTGAGTTCTTCTTTGCTTAGCTCTTTCAGAACCTTTTTCAAGTCACTCAATTTCATTTTACACCTTATTTATTCTTAATGCTAACTAATTTCCCTCGCTGAATCCTAATTCTTTAGCTGCCCGTTCTTTTTTGTTTCGGTTGATGAGTTTTCTAACCCAGTTTGGAACTACAATCATACCCACAATAAGATATACATAATAAGTGAAAAATCGCCAGAAAACAGCCATAATCAATAGGAGCGTAGCATTGGCCGGGATATAATCCTTGTGAAAAATCATAAAGGCATTTTCTGCAATTCCCGAACCTCCGGGAGTAGGCGTAATGGCAGTAATAATCCACATAGCCAGCTGCCTTGCATAGATAAGAAACTGTTGTAATGGCCAGCTTAGATCGAGATTGCCGCTCATAAACTCATTGTAATGCTGTTTTACAACTGGATCGGATGACATAGAAACAAAGCCAAGAATCAGACAATTCAAGACCATAAATTTAGATGTCCATGCGCCAATTGTCACTCCAAAGCTTTTGAGGTGAAAAAGCCAGGTTTTATTTTTTAATTCTACCGAGGTAGTGCGCATTTCTTCAGCCATTTTTTCAGCTCCACTGCGAAATCTCTTCAAGAATTTAAAGCCAGTGAAAAAGAGCAGTATTTTACTAATTGGTTTGCTGCTGACGAATACACCGTAAAAAAACAACGAGCCATAAACAAACATAAAGGCGTAAGCAAAGAAAAAAACTTTGCCATAGATAGAACTGGCGGGATTGAGCAGGTCGGAAATGCTTTGAGCTCCCGGCTGAACCATGAGTGGGCCAAAAAGCAGAAAAAGCAACAAAATAAAGAATAGGAAAAAGAAAGTGTCGAGAATTACGGTGTAAAGCACCAGCATGGTCGTGCGTCCTGCCGGTAGTTTTTCCTGCGAAAGGGCAAAAAGTGCCACTGCAGAACCACCCACTGAGGTAGGCGTAACCGCCGAACTGAATTCCCATACTACAATAAGCTCGAGGCATTTTTTCCAACTAAAAAATTTATTGGTGACAATCCTCAGGCGGGTCATGTAAGACAGGTGTCGCGTGCACATAAAAACAACTGCCATGCCCAACCAAAAGAACACTTGTCCATTCCACTGTATTTTGTTAAACTCATCCCAATGGAATTCTTTAACAAACATATAAACAACCACAGCAAGGCCAATTACAACAGCAAGTGCAATTCTGCCGGGACTAATCGATTTTAGTGCCTTATTAAAATCGGGGTCATCGTACTGACCGGTGTGGCGGGTATCGATTTTTTTTGAATCTTTAGGTTCTTCAGACATGCTTTTGTTGCTATTGTGGATGATTTTTTATTCCAATTCCAGTTCAGTTTGCAGGATTTCTTCGCTCGGCGGCGCAGCAATCAGAACAAAGTTATTCATTTCTGACGATTTTAATTCAATTGATATCAATTCCTGTTGTAATAAATCGAGCAAGGCAAGGAAAGTAAAAATTGCATGCATACGGTTTTCGCATTTCGACAGTAGTTCTTTTGCATCGACGTTTCCTTTTTCAAAAACATAGGCAACAATAAATTCTCGTCTTTCTTCAATTGTGTAGTTGTAGTGCACAATGGTATGTACCAATTTTTCCTCTCTGTTGTTGAAACGCTGCAAAACTTCCTGATAAGTTTTCAAAATTTTGAAAAGAGAAAGATTTTCCAGTTCAGCATCTGCCATGGCCTGATTGGCAATGAGCTGAAGTTCAACAAGTATGTTTCCGCGCAAATGTTTCTTCTGCCGAGCGTCTTCCAAATGCTGCAGTTCGGTAAAAATTTCTTTATAACTTTTGTACTCGAGCAGTTTTTGAACCAATTCCTGACGCGGGTCAATCTCATTTCCTGCATCATCTAAATCTTTCCGGGGCAGCAGCATTTTGGCTTTAATACGCATGAGGGTAGCCGCAACCAAGATAAAATCGCTTGCCACATCAATATTCAGACTTTCGAGATGACGGATATAGTCGAGGAACTCTGTAGTGATTTTCGCTACCGGAATGTCATAAATATCTAATTCGTCGCGCTCAATAAAAAAAAGAAGCAGGTCGAAAGGTCCCTCAAATTGCGGAAGCTTTATTGTGTAGGTCAATTGAATAAAAGTTTTTTATTATCTTTGCAGTTGTTGAACGACAAATTTAAGAAAAATTCGAATATTTGAAGTCCAATTGCATCTTTGCATTGAAATTCTTACAAAAGTATAGCTGTTTAATGGAAAAGGAAGTAACGGATGACATACTGAAGGCACAAATAGCATTGAACCGCCTACCGAAACATATTGCCATCATCATGGACGGTAACGGTCGTTGGGCACAGATTCAGGGCAAGGCCCGTGTATTTGGTCATCAGAGCGGTGTGCAATCGGTGCGGGATATTACCGAAGCTGCTGCCGAAATAGGTATAGAATATCTTACACTTTATGCTTTCTCTACCGAAAACTGGAATAGACCCAATGATGAGGTAAATGCACTGATGTCTTTGCTCGTAAGAACCATTCAGGCGGAGCTGCCAACGCTCAACAAAAACAATATCCGTCTGCAGTGTATTGGTGATATCGAAACCCTGCCCGAAGCTACCAGAGTCGAACTGCTCGACGCTATGGAAAAAACATCGCACAACAGCAGAATGACACTGATCCTTGCCTTAAGCTACAGCGCAAAATGGGAAATTGTACAGGCCGTAAAATCTATTTCTGAAAAAGTATCAAAAGGGCTGCTCAACGCCGATTTAATAGATGAATCAATAATAGCAGGTGAATTGGCAACTAAAGGAATTCCAGATCCGGAATTAATGATACGAACTGGTGGAGAAACCCGCATCAGCAATTTTTTGCTCTGGCAGATTGCTTATGCCGAACTTTGTTTTACAAAGGTATTCTGGCCCGATTTCAGAAAAAAAGATCTATTCGAGGCGATCCTCGATTTTCAGCAGCGCCAGCGCCGATTTGGCAAAACTGGTGAGCAGGTTGAATCTTTCTGAGCAACAAAAAAAGAATCCATTATTATTATTGATTTTATAACCGTACCTTTCGCAACTTAAATTCGTTTTGAATTTATATCCGACAAAAAAAGAAATAAATTACAACATTGCATGAAACATAGCGCTATCAGGCTGGCATTTTTAACAATTAGCATTCTAAGCGGCCTTTTTGCTTCTGCCCAAAATAATCCTCTCGATACGATAATTCCCTTTATGGAATATAACGAACCCAAGGAATTCGAGATTGCAGGAATTGAAGTAAAGGGTTGCGAGTATACCGACCCATTCGCAGTTATAGCCGTTTCAGGTCTAAAGGTTGGGCAAACCATCAAAATTCCGGGTGATGATTTCGGAAAATCTATCCGAAAACTTTGGAAGCAGGGACTATTTATCGATGTGCACATTATTCAGAACAGAATTGTCGGTCAGTCTGTGTTCCTCGATATTGTTGTTAAAGAATATCCGCGCTTTTCGCGTCACGATTATCGTGGTATAAGAAAAAGTGTGCACGATGATTTGAACAATGCCATCAATCCATACCTCACCAAGGGCCGTGCAGCTACAGAGACCATGAAAATGAATGCTATTCGTGAAATAAAAGCTTTTTATGCCGATAAAGGTTTTCCCGATGCGAAGGTAGCTGTGGTGGAGGTAGAGGACGAACTTCTCAAAAATTCAGTAAAGTGGTCTTTCCATGTAATACGTGGCAAAAGAATACATATCGACAAAATTAATTTTGTTGGAAATGAAGCTGTAAAAGACGCCAGATTACGCAGGCTGATGAAGGAAACCAAACAACGAACATTCCTAATCAGTATTTTCAAACCATCGAAATACATCGATTATGAATACAAGGCCGATAAAGAAAAATTACTGACCTATTATAACAATATCGGCCGCAGGGATGCCAAAATTGTAAGCGATTCGGTGCATTTGCGTGAAATTACCCTCAAAGACGGAAAGAAAATCAAAAGAATTTATATCGATATTGTTTTGGAAGAGGGGCCTCAGTATTTTTTTGGCGACATTAGTTTTCGAGGCAATTCAACTTATCCAACCCCTGTTTTACGGGAAGTACTGGGTATCAAAAAAGGAGATAAGTACAATGAGCAATTGCTTCAGTCGAGAATAAATTTCGATAAAAACGGCCGTGACATCTCGAGTCTTTACATGGATAACGGCTATCTTTTCTTTCAGGCAACTCCAGTTGAAAAAGGAGTTGCTAATGATACTGTTAACATCGAAATCCGTATACAGGAGGGTCCGGTTGCTACCATCGATAAAGTTATTATTAAAGGAAACGATCGTACGCACGAAAATGTAATCAGAAGAGAGCTGCGTACTATTCCCGGAGCAAAATTCAGCAGATCGGATATTATCCGCTCGCAGCGACAGCTCATGGCATTGAATTATTTCAATCCCGAAAGCATGGGCGTGAATACGCCTGTAAATCCGCAAAGAGGTACGGTTGATATTGAGTATACTGTAGAAGAAAGGCCCTCCGATCAGCTTGAACTTTCAGCAGGTTGGGGCGGATTCGGTCGCGGACTAATTGGTACGCTTGGGGTTACTTTCAACAACTTTTCTTTGCGAAATCTTTTTAATGCAGAGTCTTGGAATCCTCTTCCTCAGGGCGATGGACAAAGACTTAGCTTGCGTATTCAAACTAATGGCCGTTTTTATCAGTCTTACAATTTTTCATTTACCGAACCATGGCTTGGTGGGAAAAAACCTAATTCCTTGTCGGT
>JBIPOO010000320.1:0-4223 GCA_044379045.1 Saprospira sp. | reverse complement strand
TTTACGCTGAAAATGAATGTTCAAGAGTTAACTCAAGGTGTTTATATCATCAAAATCAGCGATGAAAAAGGTTTGTTGATTGACTCGCAGCCTTTTGGAATTATTAGAAAATAAATCTTCATTCAACCTAAAAAATATTGAATATGTGGCTATTATCAACCTTATTTTTCTTTGGAATGCTATCAGTAGTAACCTATTTTGGATTGGTTCCACTCAAAGCTGCTGCTGAATACCGATTCAGAGGAAAATTCAGCCTTACTGCCGAGGGACTTGGATTTTTAGGATGTGGGGCATTGGCACTATTATATTGGCTTTTTGCAGGTGGATTTATACCCTTCTTGTTGTTAGGAATTGGCGTAGCTGCTGGTGCAGGCATCAGAAGTATGAAGGGTAATGATCAACGCTATATTGAATAGGGATTAAAATACCCCCAAATTCAACATCACCAGCGTACAGGCAATTTCAACCTCAATAGCTAAGTTGCTGGATTTTATCATTTTAATAAATTCGGCATTCTCCGTGCCCGGATTAAAAATGATTCTTTTGGGTTTGATTACATTCAGGATATAATCGTAGTATTCATGCTGTACATCTGGACTGATGTACAGTGTAATTGTATGCACATGTTCAATCAGCGGCATGCCGTTCAAAATATCTAGATCAGCGGCGGTTTTTCCATGACGGATGCCAATAGGAATGACTTCATGCCCTTTGGCTACTAATCGTGTAACTGCTTCGTATGCATAGCGTTCGGGATTTGGGCTTGCGCCGAGGACGATGGTTTTCATTGTATTAGATTGTCAGATTGTCAGAAGATAGATTGTCAGCATTTACCGATAAGAAGCTAGTGTTAGATTTTATTGAAGACATTCTGTGGTTCTCTTTGCATATAAATAAGGTTCGTTCTGTGGACTCTGCTGTTAACGTTAGTATGTTTTAATAAATTAAAGCTACTTTTTCGTTAGCCTCATTAGTCCAACTAACTTCATAGGTTTTTTCCATACTTCTTCCAAAAGTCACCACTTTTTATAAGTCTGTTATTTTTTTCATCTGAAAGCCCACTCTCAAGCGATTTAATCTGAGCATCACTCAAATTGTCAGCCCAATCTTTATTATCAGTTGATTGTTTTAACTGCAATAATGTAGCTAAAAGATGTTTGTCCTTTAGACCGTTAAGCCATTCAATTAGCTCAATCTTTATATTTTCTTCTGCTTTCATATTTTATTTATAACTAAAACAATGGTGATGAAGTAAAAATTCAAATCAAGTAATAAAAATTCAGATTTTCAGATTTTAGATCCGAAATTCAGAAAGCTTTCGGAATCGGATTAAGATTGTCAGCATTTACCGATAAGAAGTTAGATTTTATTGATGACATTCTGTGGTTCTCTGTGCATATAAATAAGGTTCGTTTTGTGGACTCTGCGGTAAAAAATAGACTTGAGACTATGAGACTTCTTTAAATCAGAAATTAGAATTCGGAAGTAAGAAGTTTAATTGAAAATTATAGACTTAAATTAAAACGCTGTGGTTAAGATTTCAGACTTGAGGATATTATACTTAAGACGATATAATATAACAATTTCAAATTTGAAAATTTCTACCTTCTACCTTCTACCTTCTGACTTTAGAAATTCTCTGTGTTTGTAGATATGGTTCGTTTTGTGGACTCTGTGGTAAAAAATAGACTTGAGATTATAAGACTTAAGAAGCTAGACTTTAATAGAGCATATTCAAAATTCTACCTTCTACCTTCTGACTTCTGATTTTAGAAATTCTTTCAGAATTTATAAATCGTGTCCCTAATAATGTCTACACATTCATTCAATTGCGCTTCATTCATCACCAAAGGTGGTGCAAAACGAATGATATTTCCATGCGTTGGCTTTGCCAAAAGACCATTTTCGGCAAGTTTTACACAGATATTCCAGGCAGTTTTGCTATCAGGACTGTCATTGATAACAATGGCATTCAAAAGACCGCGACCTCTAACCAACGTTACCAGTTCAGTTTTTTCGACAATTTCCTTTTGAATTCTATCTCTGAAAATATTGCCCAAACGACGGGCATTCTGTGATAATTTTTCTTCATCAACCACCTCGAGTGCTGCAACTGCAACAGCACAGGCAAGTGGATTTCCGCCAAAGGTACTGCCATGTTGACCAGGATGAATTACATCCATAAT
This sequence comes from Saprospira sp., assembly GCA_044379045.1. GTDB lineage: Bacteria > Bacteroidota > Bacteroidia > Chitinophagales > Saprospiraceae > Saprospira. The sequence goes on along the minus strand of JBIPOO010000320.1, from coordinate 2,037 downwards.
TTCATTGTCGCAAAGTACGGCAGATACAGGGTATACACCACCGGAAACAGCTTTGCCTAGAATCAGGATATCGGGACGAGTATAAGTTGTCTGTCTTTCGCATTTTGCTTCACAACTGCAATTACCGCATACACGCAAGAGAGAACCCGTGCGCGCAATGCCAGTCTGAATCTCATCAGCAATAAAAAGCACATTATTGGCGCGGCACATTTCGGCAGCTCTTGGCAAATAATCTTCATCTGGAACAAAAACACCAGCCTCACCCTGAATGGGTTCTACCAAAAATCCGGCAACTCGATCGCCATAGTGCGCAAGTGCAAGTTCAAGTGCAGTGAGGTTGTTATATTCAATCGACACAAAACCGGGGGTGTGTGGCCCGAAATTATCTTTAGAGTCGCTGTCGCTTGAAAAAGAAACGATGGTTGTTGTACGACCATGGAAATTTTGACCACAGACCAGAATTACTGCTTCATTTGCTGCAATGCCTTTTTTCTCATAGCCCCATTTGCGGCAGATTTTGATTGCAGTTTCCACTGCTTCAGCGCCTGTATTCATGGGCAATACCTTTTCGAAACCAAAATATTCAGTAATGTATTTTTCGTAAGGCCCCAGTTTGTCATTATAAAAGGCACGGGAAGTAAGTGTAAGCGTTCTCGACTGTTCGATGAGTGCATTTACAATTTTTGGATGACAATGACCCTGATTAACAGCGGAATAAGCCGATAAAAAATCGTAGTATCTCTTACCTTCAACATCCCAAACATAGACGCCTTCTCCTCTGGACAGTACCACCGGCAGCGGATGATAATTATGCGCTCCATATTGATCCTCCAAACCCATTAATTCAGTCGATGTCAGATGTTTTTCAGCCGTTTTCATGATTTTTAATTATTTTTGTACTGTTAAAATATTTGAATTTGAAATTCTTTGATGTCCATACCCATTTGTTGAAGGATAAACCCGATACAAACGCAGTTTTAAATGTTTTTTGGCAGGATTTGAAAAATCTGCCGCAGGGTCAGCCTTTTTCACTCAGTGCGCATCCCTGGTATCTCGATACTTACAGTGCTGCTGAATTTGAACAAAAACTGCATACATATATCGACAATCCATTCTTTGTGGCAGTGGGTGAGTGCGGACTCGACAAAAATACAGCTTTTAATCCTGATTTTCAAATTTCAGTACTGAATGAACAGTATAAGTTTGCCGAAAATAGCGGCAGGCCTATGATTATTCATTGTGTCCGTTCCTTCGAATTGCTGTTAAAATGGCAAAAAGACAAGCGTGTTAAAATGTTGGTTCATGGTTTCAACAGAAAAATTGAACTGCTCAGAGAATTAATAAAAGCAGGTTTTTACCTATCTTTCGGCGCTGCATTGTTCGAAGATAAAACTAGTTTAAATACAGCTTTGGCTGAATGCCCGCCTGATAGACTTTTTTTAGAAACAGATGATCAGGAAAAGTACAGCATCGAAGAGATTTACAATAAAGCCGCTGAGCTTTTAAATATGGATGTAGCATTATTGAAATCACAAATTTCAGAAAACCGTACAACATTTTTTAAACAATAAATCAATGGATACGCCTTTAACAGACGAATTTGCCTGGTTGTCGAGAACCGAACTCATTGTTGGAAGAAAAAATCTCGAAAGATTGAAAAATGCCCACGTTATTGTAATTGGAATGGGTGGAGTAGGCTCCTTTGCCGCAGAATTTATCTGCAGGGCAGGAGTAGGCGAAATGACAATAGTGGACGGCGATACCGTCGATTTGAGCAATTGTAACCGTCAGTTGCCTGCCTTGCAAAGCACTGTCGGGCAGTTCAAAACTGATATCATGGCCGAGCGTATGCGCGGAATCAATCCCAACATAAAACTCAATGTAATTACCGAATTTCTCACTCCCGAGAAAATGCAGGAAATTTTTTCACAGAAATATGATTATCTGGTCGATGCCATCGATAGTGTAACACCTAAGCTGATGGCGATTTCGAACTGCTATTTTAGCGGGCAACCCTTCGTAAGTAGTATGGGCGCT
>JBIPOO010000087.1:0-14694 GCA_044379045.1 Saprospira sp. | reverse complement strand
GGTTGACGAATATGACAAACCTATCACCGATTACATACACGAACCTCAGATCTCTGAAAAGCATATCAAAGAACTCAAGTCTTTTTATGGAATTCTGAAGGGAGCCGATCATTATCTGCACAAGGTAGTCATCACGGGTGTTTCAAAATATGGGAAGGTATCCATTTTTTCCGACCTCAATAATTTGTCAGAATTGTCGATAATGTCAGAAGCTTCTTTAATTTGTGGCTATTCACAGCATGAACTAGAATATTATTTTGACGAATATATTCAGAAAACAGCCATTCATTTCGAAGTTAGTAAAGAACGACTGCTCGAAAAAATTCGATTTTGGTACAATGGCTTTGTTTTCGATTCAAAAATGAGCGATAAATTGTATAATCCATTTTCGATGCTCAATTTTTTCAATCAACGCAGTTTTAGAAATTACTGGTACGCTACAGGAACCCCCACTTTTCTTGCTGAACTTATTGTAAAAGATGATTTTAGACCCGAAAATCTGGAGTATCTGAAAAGTACCGAGCTATTGTTCCAATCGGCCGATATTCAAAATTTAGATGCATTGTCGCTACTTTACCAAACAGGTTATTTGACGATCAAAGCTGTGCAAAGGGTAGATATGACCGAAATTTTTACCCTTGGTTACCCCAATCAGGAGGTTAGGGAATCCTTTGTAACCTACCTTATGGCAGAATATATGAAGGATACTCCTTCTCAAATTAGTTCAGAACTTATTGTGGAACTGAAGCTAGGTATTCTGGATAGAAACTGGGATAGAGTTATTTCAGTTTTTAAACATGTTTTTGCTACTGTTCCCTATCATTTATTTTCTAAAACTGAGGCTTATTATCATTCTCTGGTGCATGTCACCCTTACCCTTTCGGGCTATTTAGTTTTATCGGAACTCCTAACCAACAAAGGCAGAATTGACAGTGTTTTGGAAACCGAAGATCAGGTCGTCATTTTTGAGTTTAAAATGGATAGCAGTGCCGATATCGCGCTTGCCCAAATTCATGAAAAAAAATATCCCGAACGCTATGCAAAAAGCGGAAAAGAGCTCGTCTTGATTGGGGTTAATTTTGATAGTGAATTGAGAAATATCAATGAATGGAAGGTTGAGATTTGATTCTGGTAAAGAAAATCACTTAACCAAAAAATCTAATTAATTACAAATCCAATTTGTCGAACAAGGCGATTTTATCCAAATTAGAAATTTAAGCCAAAAACTATTAACTTTGCGGATAATAACATTCGCAAACTGAATAGCATTACGATTTACAGTCAACATGAAAATCCGTTCCAAGCAGCCCAATCTGGGCACTACCATTTTCTCAGTGATGTCGGCTCTTGCAAATGAAACAGGGGCCATCAATCTTTCACAGGGATTTCCAAACTATCCTTGCGATCCTATACTACTCGATTTGGTTAGTAAATACCTGAACAAAGGCATGAATCAGTACGCACCTATGCCGGGTGTGCCTGTACTTTGTCAGCGTCTTGCCGAAAAAATAAAATCGCTTTATGGCAGCGAGTACAATCCTGCAACTGAGATTACCATTTGTCCCGGTGCTACCGAAGCAATTTTCTCAGCAATTATGGCCTTTGTACATCCAGGCGATGAGGTGATTGTAATCGAACCGGCTTACGATTGTTATGTTCCATCGATAGAATTGGCCGGAGGAAAGGCGGTTCCTTATGCATTGAAAGCACCCGATTGGAAGGTGGATTGGGCTGAATTGGGCAAACTTGTAAATGAAAAAACAAGTATGATTATCATCAATACGCCACACAATCCTTTGGGAACAATCCTCGATGACAGCGACCTGCAGGCCCTACAAAAATTGGTTGAAGGCACCGAAATCATTGTCCTCAGCGATGAAGTCTATGAACATCTGGTTTTGGAAAAGGGCGCGACACATTGCTCAGTTATGCGTTACCCAAGTTTGAGGGCTAGAAGCCTGGCCGTTTTTTCTTTTGGTAAAACCTTGCATGCTACGGGCTGGAAGCTGGGCTATATTGTGGGAGATGAGCGATTGATGCGGGAATTCAGAAAAGTTCATCAGTTCAATGTCTTTTCGGCCAATACGCCCATGCAATATGCCATTGCCGATTATCTCGAAGATGCTGCTGTTTACAACAGTCTACCGGAATTTTTTACTAAAAAACGCGACTTTTTTCTCGACCTTATCAAAGATAGTCCATTTAATTGCCGACCTTCACAGGGAACTTATTTTCAGCTTGCTGACTATTCTTCTATCAGCGATGAAGCCGATACCGATTTCGCGATACGTATGACCAAGGAAATTGGCGTGGCAGTTATTCCGGTTTCAGCTTTTTATACTAATAAACTGGATAATAAAGTGATACGCTTTTGTTTTGCTAAGACGGATGAAACTTTGGAAGCGGCAGCGGAGAGAATTTTGAAAATCAATATTAATGCTGTTAACAAGTAGCAGGTACCAAGTAGCAAGTACTACTACTAGATACCTGATACTTGATACCTGATACAAACCTAACACTAATCACAAATTATTAAATTCAACAAATATGACAACTGAACAATTACATGACCTCAAAACCCGTTTGGGCGTTTTAGGGAGGTATCTTTGACGTCGCTAATCGTACAATTCAAATAGAAGAGGAGAAAAAACATACCCTCGACCCCAAATTTTGGGATGAGCCTGCAAGGGCCGAAAAAATTATGAAAGGCATTCGTGAGCTTGAATATTGGATTAAACAATATCAAACTCCGGCAGCTTTGGTGGATGACCTTGAAGTGATGCAGGAATTCTATGAGGCCGGAGAAGGCACAATGGAGGAAATCGACGCACAATATGAAAAGGCATTGGCAGCAGTCGATGACCTTGAGTTTATGTCAACCCTTAACGAGCCAGAGGATTCGCTCAGCTGCATGATAAAAATACAGGCTGGTGCCGGAGGTACAGAAAGCTGCGACTGGGCAGCAATGCTCATGCGTATGTACATGATGTGGGCCGAGAGGCATGGCTACGGCATTAAAGAACTGCAGCGCACCGATGGAGATGTCGCCGGTATCAAATCGATTATTCTTGAAATTGTCGGTGAATATACTTATGGCATGCTAAAGGGAGAAAATGGTGTACACCGACTAGTTCGCCCCAGCCCTTTCAATGCGCAGGGTAAAAGGCAGACTTCCTTTGTTTCAGTTTTTGTCTTTCCATTGGTGGACAATACGATTGAAATCAACATCAATCCGGCCGATTTGGATTGGGATACTTTCCGAGCAAGCGGCGCGGGTGGTCAGCACGTAAATAAAACAGAATCTGCTGTGCGCGTACGTCACTTACCTTCAGGTATTGTTGTTGAGTGCCAGGAAGAGCGCTCGCAGCATCAAAACCGTGAAAAAGCCATACAGATGCTACGCTCCGAACTCTACAAAATGGAAATCGACCGACGTAACGAGGAGCGCGACAAAGTCGAGGCTGGTAAGATGAAAATTGAATGGGGCTCGCAAATTCGCAGTTATGTACTCGATGACAAACGCATCAAAGACCATCGTTCCAACCATCAGACTCACAACATAAAAAGGGTTTTGGATGGTGATATAGATGATTTTTTGAAAGCTACGCTGATGGCGATGAAGCAATTATAAATCAGTAGCAGGTATCAAGTATCAGGTATCAAGAAAAATCGTAGTCCTGATACTTGCTACCTGATACTTGATACTTGATACTATAAAATTATGTTCACCCAAAACCTCCTAACCAACCAAACCATCCTCGTCACAGGCGGACGCAGCGGCATCGGCTACAGTATTGCCGAAAATGCCTTAAAACACGGTGCAAAAACAGTTTTTATTGCTTCGAGAGATGCGGAAAAACTAAACGAGTCCTGTGAAAAACTGAAAGAGTTTGGCGATTGCAGATGCTTTTCGCTGGATATCAGGCAGCCGGAGCAAGTTTCAAAACTGGCAGATTTTATTGCAGCAGAAAGCGGCAGACTCGATATTTTAATCAACAACGCTGGGGGACAATTTCCATCTGCAGCAGAAGATATTAGCATCAATGGCTGGAATGCTGTTATAAATAATAACCTCAATGGCACCTGGTACATGACACAGACGATGGCCAAGCGTTTTTTCATACCACAGCAATCGGGAAATGTCGTTAATATCATTGCTAATATTTTCAGGGGATTTCCAGGAATGGTGCATACAGGTGCAGCCCGTGCTGGAGTTGACAATCTGACCAAAACACTGGCAGTAGAATGGGCAAGAAATCATATCCGTGTCAATGCTATTGCTCCCGGCATCATAGCCTCGACCGGACTTGAGAACTACCCACCAGAACTTTTAAAGGGCATATCAGACAGAATTCCGATGAAGCGACTGGGCAGCACTCAGGAAGTTGCGGATTTAACCCTTTTTCTCATGAGCCCACTTTCCTCTTTTATTACAGGAGAAACCATCTACATCGACGGTGGTCAAAGGCTTTGGGGCGATGTTTTTGAGCTATAGAAACTCCCTGTCCGCCTTATCTAAGGCACAAAAGAGCAGTATTTTAAATTCCAGCAGATCCAAAGGATAATTTGTAGTGATTTTAGAGTTTAAATCTGTTAAAACACCGGACTGATCTCCCTTGCGCAAATCATAAATACGAGTCACATAACTTTTTAAACTTTCGGCATATAGCTGCTCTCCTGCCCTATAAACCAAGACCCTGATAGGATTTGGCATCTGATGCGGAGGATAAAAAAGGTGATATCCGCGCTCATTTTTAAGCAGATCGAAAAGGGCATAGCCTTCGGTTTCAATTTTATAATCAGAAACTTTATAACTGATATCGAGGCTGTCCAGAAAACTGCTGTATAAATCAATCAGGTAGTCGCAAAACAATTCGCCACCCTTCTGTAAAAGCGAACTGACATGAATTTCTATTTTATCAGTCTCATTTGAGGTCGCTGCCTGAGCCGACATATTTAAAAAAGCTAGATCTGTAAAATCGTTCAGGTAAAAAGCCTCTTCACGGCTGTATTCATCTACCGAATTTTTAAATAAATCGCTTATCTCGTCTAAATAATTTTGCTCAAATAAATGCTCAGGTTCAAAAAACTTGGTATTTGTTTCAAGATGATGGAACGGAGCCTTTTTTAATTTTAAATTCGAAACTGATAAAAGTTGATGTTCGATTATATTTTTGAAATCAGAGCACAAAAATTCGAATTTATCTTTTTTCTCCTTTAACGCTTGCTTCAATTGATAAAATCGCCAATCGGCTGCATTCAGATTGGCTTTACTTTTGTTTCTCTCGAAATAACCCTCATCATAAAAATGCTCATTTTCGACAAGCTGCTCTATCTTTTCCAATTTAACTATCAAAGCTTCATATGCTTGCCTAATTTGCAGCGAGGCTGGCAAAGTAGGAATTTGCAGCGCTGCATTTGAATCCAAAACATTCAAAGTTTCAAGTTTGGATTGCAATTGACCATCCTTCAATTCAATATTGAACAAAACAGGAGCAGTACCCGAACTTTTGATGAGTTCATCGGCAGAAAAAAGTGTTAAGTCTTTTTCAATCTGCCTTTTCAATGCCCTAGCGCCCATTTTACTGTCAAATCCGCGTCTGGCAACCCAGTGCAGTACTTCCTGTGAAATATTAAGAATGGTCGTTCTGCGTGTAAATCCCTCTCTTCTAAACAAATACCCAATCTGAATTCTAGCAATTTCGAGAATGTCCTCCAATTTAAGTGAATCAAAAATTACGATATCCTCAATTCGATTTACAAATTCCGGTCTAAAATTCTTTTCAATTGCATTTCTGTAAATCTGCTCATCTGAACTATTTTCATTTTCGAATCCAATCCGATGTGCAATTTCAGATGACCCAACATTTGAAGTCATTATAATGACATAATTTTTTAAATGAATTTTTCTACCCAATGCATTGGTAAACAAGCCTTCATCTAAAACCTGAAGCAAGAGATCCTGCACCTTCTGATCTGCCTTCTCAATTTCATCGAAAAGTAAAACTCCAAAAGGTTTATTACGGACACTACTCGCCAAAAGTCCCTCTGCCTGATGATAATCGCCCAAAAGCCGATTGATCGAATAAGCATCAGGATATTCATTCATGTCGAAGCGAATAAGTTTTTGCTCATCGCCCAGCAGATAGCGACAAAGAACTTTGGCTGCCTCTGTTTTACCAACTCCTGTGGGCCCCACAAAAAGCAAAGTTGCCAAAGGCTTGTTTTTGTTTTGTAATTTTGCTTTTATCTGATGAATAAGATCACTTATTTTGGCAACTACCGAGTCCTGCCCTACTAGCGCAGTTTTGATTGTTTCTTCAATTTCTTCATTTTCAAATGTATTGATTTCATCCAATAGCATTGAATTCAAACCGCTATACTGAGCATATTCCATATTTGCGATCTCAGCAGTGATAGCAGTATTACTGTATTTCTTTGCCAATAAAATCAAAAGTTTAGCCACTGAGCCGGGTAAAACCTGATAACCCGAATAGCTTCGCTGATGTTCAAAAATTGTCTTGATTGTCTGCAACTCAATGATACAGTTAAAATCGAACTCCAATTTTTTTCTCAATTGAAGTATCATTTTCATGGCATCTTCTTCAGATGTCTGCTTTATTGGAATTTGTTGAAAAAGATCGGCAAATCGCCTGTTCTGTTCAGAAATAAGATTCCATTCTTCGGCTGTTGACAATAAAATAAATTGCAGCGATGAAGCCTCAATATATGGCTTAATTAGATCTGAAACACTAAGGCTATTTTGAGCAGATTTTCCAATTCTAAGCAAGGCCAAAGGATTATCTATCAAGATACTATCGCAAAGGTCACTGTTGAATTTCTGTAGTCTTTTTTCTACATAATCAAGTATTTTACTCAATCGTTTTTGCCACATGCCCACCACTGTCATTCCCGAAATAATACGTAAGGGATCGAGCATCCAGATCTTTTTCATTGCTCGCTCATCTGCATCATTTTTGTAATTTTCAAGCAAATATCGATAATGCAGCTCTTCAATGAGACTGTGCCGGCCAATTCCCTCAGGGCCAATGATAACAAAAGAGGATTTATCGGCATTATAGATCAAAGGCTTTATCTTAGCGAGCTCATTTTCACGATAAAATGCCCTTTTAAGCCCGGAAGGATAACGGTTCCCCAAGTCTACAGCAACTTTATCCAATTCATCGGCTCCATTAAAATCTTTCTGTTTATTAATGAGCCTGTAAAAGTCAATTTTATTTTCATCCTCAAAATTAAATCCTTTATGTTCAACTTCTATTGTCAGCTCCAACTCGCTTGCAAACTCAGCTCTTGCAGTTTGGTGTTGTTCCATATCCCATAGTTCGCAATCATATTGCTTTTTGTATGATTTAACTAGCTGACATATTTCAGTTATAACCTTATCCTGCAAGGCTTTGCCTTTCAATTCAGACTTGCCGGTCATAAAAGTATGGGAAGAAAATCCCGATAGGGTTATAAAATATTCCGTTCCCAAACAAAAACTAATGACTGAAAATTTTGCAGCTACGTATTGCTTTTTGCCAATGTAAAACTGCAGCGGAATTACCTTATGCTGAATTTTTGGATTGAATTTGTACCAAAATAATTTTTCAAAATTAGTGCGGTCTATTTGTATGGATGACAGACTTTTACGCAGTTGCTGCCTGAATTGCTGAAGGGCTGTTTCTAAACTGCGGTCTGAAACCTGTGGCTGCTGAAAAAAAACAGGCTTAACAAGATACAGCAACTGTCCGTCGGATTTAACATTTTGTATCAGGACTGGAACAGTTAATTTAATTTGAGCCATTAGGTCAATCTTTCTTTTAAACAGGAAAAGTTGGGGAAGAAACATCATAATATACAATACAAAGATATAAAAACAATGAATGAAATGCATTTTTTGATTTTTCAAAATAAGTTATACCTTTGCAGTACTTATTACCCCGGGTGGTGAAAATTGGTTTTATCAGCGTTTAGTTTTTAAAGTCATTTTCTTAATAGGGAAACGGGTGAAATTCCCGCACTGTCGCGCAACCGTAATTGGTCATTAACCATAAGTCGGATACCTGCCAGCCAAAAAAGGGGTTTGAGAAAGCTTTCGCGTCAAAGGCTTGCTCTGCATAGTATGCTTTACAGCCCCAAAAGCAGCATAATCCGGATATGCCCGCTGTTTAAGGAAGTAACATTATTCTGTGTCGGCAGGTTTTGACAGCTTGAGTATTGTTATTTTTTAATCCAAAAACAGCATGATCATGGCTATCAAAACTAATTTTCAAGTTTTATTCTTTTTGTTCATTGGCAGTTTCCTTTCTGCCCAGCAACTTATTGTAGCAAATGGAGGTGTTTTCGGTTCCAGTACCGAATTCGCCAATATTGGCATTTACAACAGCAGCGATGGCAGTTACCGTCAGCTGGATACCGTTCGTACCAATTCCGTTCAGGATGTTCTTGTCGAGGAAAACCGATTTATTTATCTGGCAGCGCAGGACAGTATTGTCAAATATGACCTCTGGACAGGCGAAAGAATTGCTGCCGGGCAATTTGGAGCACCAAGTACCATTCGCCTAGGTATTTATGGCGAAAAATTGATTGTCGGAAACTGGTACGCAGCCTCTGAAGGCAACCTGCGCATTTTCGATAAAAATAGCCTTGCCTTTATTGACAGTATACCCGAAATCACAAAGGGTGCAACAGATTTTCTGGTAATTGGTAACAAGGCCTATATTGCTCAAAATCATACAACTTTAAACTACAGCGATACACTTGGGTATATGGCTATTGTTGACCTTGATAACCTGAGTTTCCTGCGCAATGACACGCTTTCCCCTGTCGGCGATGAAATCGGCAGACTCGTAAATGTGGGCGACTCGGTTATTTACAGTATCAATGGTGTCAGTTCAACAATCTCGACCTTGCACTTGCTTAGCGGAGTAAAAAACACCGTCGCTGCTGCAGCTGTACTCAATCCAAAAAGCACTGGAAAATCAGTTTTTTTCGATGGCACAAAATGGTATCTGCCCTTTAATAATGGCATAGGAACCTATGATCTGGTTAATAATACTGTTATCAATGCAGATATTGTTGTACCACCAACTTTTGCTTATGGCTTTGCTGTTGATCCGATTCATAATAAAATCTATATCAGCACAATCGATTTTGGAAATCAACAATCTAATCAAGGCCTGATTTACAATCTGAATGGCGACAGCATTGGCGTTTTTCCTGTAGGATTCTCACCCGAAGTGCTCGATGTACTGAATAGTTCGGTTGTTATGAACAATACGGAACTTCAAAAGGCAGCAGAAATAAGTGTTTTCCCAAATCCTGTTACTCATTTTATCAATATTGTAAACAATGAATCTATTCATAATCTTGAAATTATTGATTCGAATGGTAAAGTCCTCAAAAGATTCGAAGCTATTGAAACAAGTACAATTGGTATAGACCTTTCAAATTTGCCAAGGGGTATTTACATTGCCAGAATCGGTAGCAAGGTTAAAAAATTTATAAAAATTTAGTTGATGTGTAGCTGCTCTCTGTTTTAAAGTTTTCAGGGGGCAGCATTTTAATTCTCAACAGCATGCGATTATTTTTAATTTATATCCTCCTATTTTTAAGCAAAGCTACCATAGCACAATTCCCACCTGCTGCGGGAATGGCAGGCAGCATGGCCTTGCACAAAGATTCGGTTCAATGGGTAGCTTGGGCTAATAGCTGCACTGTTCAAAGGGGATTTTTGAATATTGCCAATCCATCTCTTGGTACTGTTAGTTCAGGAACAGAGCAGGATGCCTGTGGCATAGCTGGCGATGGTGGCATATTAAGTCTGGGCGATGGAGGCATTGCCGTTTTACAATTTTCAACTCCAATAACAAATGGCAACGGCCCCGATTTTGCCGTTTTCGAAAATGCTTTTAACAATACCTTTCTGGAACTTGCCTTTGTTGAAGTAAGCAGCGATGGGCAGAATTTTGTGAGATTTCCTTCCTTTTCAAATAATGATACAAGTGTTCAGATTGGACCTTTTGGTGCATCCGATGCATCTAAAATTCATAATCTGGCCGGTAAATACAGGGCGGGATACGGTACGCCTTTTGACCTTGAGGAACTAAAAGACTCTATTAATATCGATATTAACAATATCAGCTATGTAAAAATAATAGATGTGGTGGGCAGCATCCTGCCCGATTATTGCAGTCGCGATAGCCGCGGCATTATCATCAACGACCCTTGGTCTACGCCCTTCAATGAAGGTGGTTTCGATTTGGATGCTATTGGCGTCATTCACACTGTAAGCCAAAGCGATGTAAGCTTTACAGATAATTTTACACCGAAATTTTATCCAAATCCTATTCAGCATGATTTAATTATAGAAACAGACAAAACCGTTGAATATGAGCTGTATAATCTGCAGGGCAGCCTTATCTATTCGGGCATTGTCGATTCAAAACAAACATTAGATTGCACTAATTTACAAAGTGGAATTTATATGCTAAAAATTGGCAATAAGGGGTATCAGGTTGTGAAGATGTAGGTAATTATTACCATAGGGCGCAATGTTTTACAAAGAAAAGCAGTGGATTTAATTATTCAATTATTCTATTAACTTAGTGAATTATTTAAGCAAAACTGAAGTTTCATATAATTATCATTATGCCTTCAACCATGGAAAAACTCAAAAACATACATCCAGGCGAAATTCTATTAGAGGAATTTTTAATACCAATGGAAATATCTGCATACCGTTTGGCGAAAGAAATATTTATACCACAAACCCGAATTTCTGAAATTATAAAAGGGAATCGCAGAATTACGGCCGATACTGCCCTGCGCTTATCAAAATTTTTTGGTACAAGCGCTAAATTCTGGCTGGGACTTCAGGATGATTATGACCTGGAAGAAGAGAAATATCGTAAAGAAAACGAAATCAATCACATCAAACCTTTAGATGGTTTTGCTGCTTGAAGCATTTTATATCTTGCGCATTTTACCGACAGTGAGTGCAATGTTTTATGGTTAGAAAGGCAATTGGGTTTATTTCTAATTCATCTAAAATAAATTATTTCACTACCAAATGTGTGATAATTTGCAAGATTTGGTAGTGTATTTTTCAAAGTAATCTAAAATAAAAATAATCATAAATAATTGTTATTTATTTATTTATGACTTTTAAAAGGCTAAATATGTCACTGATAAAAATCATTGAATTCCTTTTTTTTAGCGTGGCCGTTTGTATGATACATGATTACTAGCTTATCAGGGTAAAAAAAGAATATCAGCCGTTAAATTATCATTTACAATGTCTTGTGCGTACTCATTATTCTTTACACCAAAAGTGCTGATTACAGTAAGAACAATTGTAGATTTACTTTGTGTTTCTTGCTTAAATTGATTTATTTTTTCACTCAATTTTTTGAATTCTGAACGATCAATCGTATATTCATTATTATAAAATTTCATCTCACAGATATTTATCCAATTATCTTTTCTTGAAATTAAGAGGTCAATCTGAGCAGAATCTCCTGTCCAGCTTGAGGCTATCGAGTGAATTCCTTCAATACCCAAGGCTTTTTTAATTTTATCGAGATGTTTAAGACAGACGGTTTCAAAATTATATCCAGCCCAACTGAAGTAACTTTGCTGTTGTGACATTGTTTTCCAAAAATTTGCCCCTTGATTTTTATATTTCTCAATGTACTTCAAATAAAATCTGGAATATTCATCTGTCAGGCGGTACAAAGTCATTTTAGATTTATGATTGTAAGCGCTGTAATCTGTTATAAAACCGGAGGCCGTTAGTTCTTTCAAGGCATTGCTAAAGTAGCCACCGCCAGAATTTCTTGTCGCCTTAATTAGTTCATCTCGGGTAAGGCCTTTTCTAGCTTTAGCGAGCATTCTAACAATCGAAATATGTGTTTCAGAATTTTCAAACAGCGATTCAAACACTATATTAAACTCATTGACCAAGTCTCCATTTAAATCAAAACAAAGTCTTTGTAAATTTTGAACTACGCTTTCTTCTTTTCTAATTTTTGAAAGATAATGAGGTATTCCACCAATGCATGTGTATAATTGAAGAATGTTGTAATGACTCCATTTTACTTGTTTTGAATTCAGATAAAGCTCTGTTTCATACAAGCTAAAGGGCATTAATCGCAAAGAATAGGTTAATCTTGCATGCAGACTCCCCCTATTGGATATAATATTTTTAATCATATAAGATGCCGCTGAACCACAAATTACAAGCATCAAATCTTTTCTTTTCTCACAATAGCTATTCCAAAAATGTCCGAAGTATTTTATAAAATCGGACTTATGTGTATCGAACCAAGGAAACTCATCGATAAAAATTACTTTTTTACTTTTGCCTTTGAGACTGTTTAAGTATAATTTTAGCAATTCAAAGGCCTTATCCCAATTCTGTGGCTGCTCTGTACTTTTAAACATATCAGAACGAGCACTAAGTTCTTTAAAAAAAATTCCAAGTTGCTGCTCTAAACTACCTTTATAAAGTCCGGCAACTTCAAATCTGATGAATTTATTGCAAACGTTTCTGATTAAAAAAGTTTTTCCAATCCTTCTTCTTCCATAGACAGCTATAAGTTCTGAAACCTCTGATTTGATAGAGTTTTTTAAACGATTTATTTCTGAAATTCTTCCAATCATGTTCAATTATTATACTACCAAATGTATGAAAATATATTGGATTTGGTAGTATAATTATAAAAATAATTTGTAAAAAAATATTTCAAAATCACGATTTAAATTGCTTTATGATTTTTAAAAGGCTAAATATGTCACTGATAAAAATCATTGTATTCTGTTTTTTAGAGTGGCCGTTTGTATAATTTCTATCGGATATTAATCGTGTCCTTTAAGGTAGCAGCGATATTTATTTTAAAACACAGAAATGCCCCCCTGTCATCCACAGAAATTACAGATTTACTAAGAATTCCAGCAAAAAACAGATTTATTTTTCGTGGAAAAATGCAGATTTCCCACAGAGATTTTTGGTAGAAAAATTTCATTCATTATTACAACAAAATCAAACCGCCCTTACCCCAAAACCCTTTTTCTTCAATAAATACAGCACTCCTTTTTTGCCGCCCAGGTGCCCTGCGCCTATGGCGGCAAAAAGGCTTTTTTCGGAGGCAATTTCGGCGATTTTATCGGCCATTAGGATATTTCTGTCGTAGAGTAATAATTTGCGCATGCCACCTGCCGTGCTTTTGGCTTTTTTGGTGATTTTCGACATATTGGCTTCCATGTATAGTTCGGCTGTTCTTTTTAGTCCTCTTCGGTATTTGCCAAAATTCAAAGCCAAATCCTTCAAGCTTTTTAACTGGACTTTCATTGGCATATTTTGCATCACTTCCAGCTGAGATTCAAAACTTTCGATGCCAAGCAACTCCTTATTTTCTTGTTTGGCAAAATCGAATAGATGCTGATCTAATGAAACCTGTCTATCTTTAGCAAATTGGGCTACCGTGAGCATATTCATTACAATGACGGGCTTTTTATGCTCGAAATATTGCAGTTTCATACCAGTTTCACGCTTGAAAATTTTACTAAGCTTTTCGTAAAGCGCAGGTTTAAATAAATCTGAAAGTTTTTGCCCCTCGGGCAGATTGGTGATTTTTTCAAAATCGAAGCTGTTCTCTGTGTCCAAATCATATTCGGCAGCAAAGGTCTCTGTTTTTTTGATACAATTTTCAATCGATTCGATTGCATTAAAAGCTTTTTCGTCTTGCACATGCATGGTGCCAAATACATAGGAAATCCGGGCATTCGGAGCGACAATTTCCCAAAGCAGGGAATGCTTATTTTTAGTCATAGTTTTTTTGATGGGTGGAAAATAGCTACTATAAATCTACCTTCCACTTGATATTGCAACCCATACTTGGGTATTGTTTTTCGGCTACATCTTTGCCACTTAAAACCGCATCGAGGGCAGCTCTGAGATCGGAACCCGTTACTGGCATATCCGTTTTGGGTCGCGAGTTATCAATTCTGCCACGGTAGGCCAATTTTAGCTCACCATCAAAAACATAGAAATCAGGCGTACAGGCGGCATCGTAAGCCTTTGCTACTTCCTGCGATTCATCGTAGAGATAAGGAAAAGGATAGCCTTCGCTTAGGGCATTTTCTTTCATTTTATCGGGGGCATCGTCTGGATACCTTGCCACATCATTTGAGCTGATAGCAATAAAACTGACACCTTTTTCAATGTATTCGTTGGCAATGCGCACCATTTCGGCATTGACATGTACAACATAGGGACAATGATTACAAATGAACATAATCACTGTTGCCTTGTCTGATTTTAATTCCTCGAGACTGAGTAGTTCATCCGTAACCGTATCGGGCAAAGTAAATTGGGGAGCTTTTGTGCCGAGTGGCAACATATTGGATTCTGTTAAAGCCATAGGGGTGATTTGAAAATTTAAAAATTTGGTGATTTGAAAATGAGATCCGATAGCTATCGGATTGATAATTTAAAAATGTGGGATTCGGCATCTAGTACATAATTCAGAAAACTTTCGGTTCTAACATCTGACAATCAGATTTCTAATTTCAGATTTCTTCTCGTCCGACAGACGAGACTAATTTCAGATTTCTGATTTCTAAACAAAATTCCTATGCCAACTCTCACCCAGCGCTATTTGCCATTTCTCCTCAAATTCGGTTTTTGAA
>JBIPOO010000006.1:0-42970 GCA_044379045.1 Saprospira sp. | reverse complement strand
GGGAATCAGACATTCGGAACCCGAACAAAAAATAGAGGTAATTTTACCAGCTTACAGAGAATCGGCTATAATCTCGGCCCTGTTTGAGGCACATCCCTACGAGGAAGTTGCTTATGAAATTGTGAGTCTGGATAATAGTTTTAATGAAATAGGCAGTGGTCTAATAGGTGAACTTCAGGAACCACTTGATTCCTTGAGCTTTTTGCATAGTCTTAAAGAAAAAATGAATTGCGAGTGCGTAAGACATACAGAGATTCATAAAAAAGAAATAAAAAAAATTGCACTTTGTGGCGGTTCAGGCTCTTTCTTGTTAAAACAGGCAATTGGCGCAGGAGCCGATGTTTTTGTAAGTGCTGATTTTAAATATCATGAATTTTTTGATGCCGAAAAGCGCATCATCATTGCCGATATAGGACATTTTGAAACTGAACAATTTACAATCGAATTAATTTGTGAAATAATATCACAAAAATTTCCTACCTTTGCACTCCGACAAAGCAGCGTGAAGACCAATCCACTTAACTACATTTGATAAGCATTTGATTCATAGTCTGTTTTTAAGAAAAAAGCATCTCATTTAACTGAAAATATACACTATTTTATGGCAAAAAAGACTGTAGTCAGTACCGTTTCTATTGAAGAGAAACTCCAAAACCTTTTTGAGCTTCAAACAATTGATTCTCAAATTGACAATATTGAACGTCTGAAAGGTGAACTTCCAATGGAGGTTCGTGAACTTGAAGATGAAATTGTGGGCCTTGATACCCGTACTTCCAAACTTCAGTCTGAACTGAAAGAAATGGAATTGAAATTGGCAAAACACAATGCTGCAATCCACGAAGCAGAATCTTTGATTGCCAAATATGAAAAGCAACAGGAAAATGTAAAAAATAATCGCGAGTTCGATGCGCTTACCCGCGAAATCGAATTACAGCGTCTCGACATTCAATTGGCCAACAAACGTATCCGCGAAGGTCAGGTAAATCTTAGCAATAAAGCTGCAACCCTTGAGGCTGCTGCCAAGAAGAAAGATGCCAAAACCAAAGAATTGGATAAAAAGGAAGATGAATTGAAGAAAATCATCGCCAAAACTGAAAAAGACGAGAAAAATCTTCAGAAAAAAATGGAGAAATCCCGCAAAAAAACGGAAGATCGTATGCTCAAGGCTTATGACAGAATTCGCAACGCATACAAAAACCGTCTCGCAATTGTAACTGTTGAAAGGGATTCATGCGGTGGCTGCTACAATTATATTCCGCCACAGATTCAGTTGGAATTGACCTCCCGCAAGAAAATTGTTAGTTGCGAACATTGTGGTCGCATTTTGGTAGATCGCGAACTTGCTGGTCTTCAGCCTGAGATTGAACTCGAAAAAGAAGTTGCCGAATTTGGTGAGCCTGAAGAATTCTTATAGAATTTATACAGATCATAATATAAAAGCCTTTAATCCTTTTGGAGTAAAGGCTTTTTTGATAAAACAACAAATTTTTTAAAACAATGAAAATGCCTAAAATGGAATTGATTGTCAAATTATTGATTTTCATACCTTTGTTCTTTCAATGCGGCCCAAAAGTCAAAGTGGTAAAAGAACAAACGCTAACGACAAAAACTGTAACTGAAAAAATTGAGCCTAAGCTCAGAGATACCCTCATAACGCTGAGTGTTGGAAATGTAAAATGCGATCTGGCATTTCCTGATTCAGGAACAACATTCAAAGGTAATATTCTACTTTTGCAGGGTTATAATTTTCCGAAGGAAGATTGGTGCAGAAAAGCGCCACAATTGTGTAAAGAAGCAGCAAAGAGAGGTTATGTAATGATTATGCCCGATATGGGCAAATCAGTTTATGCTGATACTTTTTTCGCAGAGACAGCACCAATGTACAGGCAATACCCTTTGCGACGGGATTTGTGCAAAGTGCTTTTTCCTTATCTGAGTAAAAACTACAACCTGCTTCTCGAAGAACAGTCAAATTATGTATTGGGACTGTCCTCTGGTGCAAGAGGTGCTGCATTGCTCGTTTTGGAAGAGCCAAAACTTTTTAGCGCAGCAGGACTCTTATCGGGCGATTATGATCAGCTTGGTATTCCGAAAGATGTCATTATGAATTATTATTACGGAAAGTATGAGCAAAACAAAAAGCGTTGGAAGGAGATTGATAATATAATAACGCTGATCGATGAATGGAAAACGCCAGTTTATATTGGACATGGTACCCTCGATGTGGTTGTCCCGCATGCTCAATCAAAACAATTGAACGATAGTCTTAAAACACGTTTAAATAAGGAAGATCTTATTTTTAATGAACCTGTCATGGGGCATGATTATAAATATTGGGGTTCCGAGAGCCTACCAGTACTTAATTTTTTTGAGCAACATCCGAAAAAGTAAAAAACCAAAACAAAACATTTTTAAAAAAATAAAAACATTTTGTGTCATTTATTTTAAATTAATTTGTTTGATAAAATAATTTGTTTTATTATTGCATCATATTTGATTAAAAAGAAACAGATAATTGTTTAACTATATCAACCTGATGCATTATGAACAACACAAATTTAAACCTGGCCGGTCTTATCTGGGACAATGTTTTCAAAAGAGCTTTCAAGATTTTATCGAACCAATGGGTGCAGGTAATTGCGCTGGGATGTCTTTTGTATCTTGCTGCTACCGATAAGGTAAGTTTTAATTTCAAAGCCATTAATACGCAATCTGCCAATATATTCCAAAATGGCGTACTTTATGGAACACCTTTCGGATTCAATCAAAGTGAAAATAAAAAGACAAGGAGCAAAGCTGAAACTAAACAGGAAGAGAAAAGTTCTTCGAATACCAATCCTCTCAGCAAGCTCAATCTGGCAAATGAAGCTACTGCTGTTGGCGATGCGCTTACAGCTGAAGAACAAAAAGTGGCTGCCCGCCTGTCAAATCTTTCTGTTGTTTTTAATTCGGCAGAATATTTTGAAAAAAATAATATCTCAAAATCTGTAGTCGCAGCTAAACAGAAAACCTGCGAGCGCTATATCGATCAATATTCGAAAACAGCACAGGAGGAGGCCAACAAATTTAACATTCCTGCCAGCATAACCCTTGCTCAAGGATTGCTGGAAAGTAATGCGGGCGACAGTAAATTGGCCAAAAAGGAAAACAATCATTTTGGTATCAAATGCAGGGCTAAATGTCAGGGATGTCGTTGTGCTAACTATACAGATGATGACCGATTTGATATGTTCAGAATCTTCGACTCAGCATGGCAAAGCTATCGCGAGCACAGTAAACTACTAAGTACGGGCCGTTATAAATATCTGACCAAATTAGACAGATCAGATTATAAAAACTGGGCAAGAGGATTGAAATCTGCCGGATATGCCACAGATAAAAAGTATGCTGAAAAACTGATTGCAATTATCGAGTACTTTAAATTGGACAGGTTTGATCAGTAATTATTTTAAACTTGAAATAAAAGTAACAGATTGCTTTCTGTAAATAACTTTAAATCAATCTTTTTACCCGTGTTTTGTCGCTTATCAATCTGCTTTCCTCTTCATAACCGTACAAGAGATTTATGCCTGGTTTTTTACCAACTTCAAAACTGCCGAGTTCATCTTCAAAACCCAGAGCCAATGCACCATTGAAGGTTGCCCAGGTCAATAGTATTTCGTCACTGACATAGGACTGGTATTTGGCAATGGCCTGCATTTCGCTTAGAATTGATAACTGCCAGTTCGAAGTGAGGCTATCTGTACCTAGACAGACTTTTGCACCTGCTTCGATAAAGACATTATAGTTTGGAAGATTGTTTTCTATATATAAATTCGCATTGGGGCAACTTGCCCAAAAAACATTCGGATTCCAGTTTTGTGTAAATCTGATGTCATTTGCGGTAGTTAGGGTATTGTGTACAAAGAGGGTACGGTGAATACTGTCCATCTGTTGTAATGCGTAGTGAATGGAAGGTCTTCCATTTGGCTGAAAAGAGTTGAGCGAGATGCCGAACTGTCCGTAAAAATCGACAAATCCACCACTTCCATGAAGGAAAAGTTCATTCTCGGGAGGAGTTTCCTGATTGTGAATAGAAATGGTTTTTACGTCACCCTTGTTTGCTTCATTAATTAGTGAAAAAAGCTTTTCGGAAACCGAATAAGGTGCATGTGGGACACAACTTTTTTTACTGCCGGGAGCAAGCGGTAAAGCATCGTAAACTGCTTTATATTTTTCAAATTCGACAGCTGCGTTTTGATTTTGCAGAAAATCGAAAAATTCAACAAAGCTATAATATTTTAAATTGCCTTTGCTTTTTTGGGTAAAAGTGTCGGGAACATTTGAAATATCTCCAACAGCAACAATTCCTGCTTCCAGCATTTCTGCTTCAGCTTTTTCAATAGCATCGAAAATGATTTCCTGTTCGACATTTCTTTTGGTTACTACCGATTTGATAAAATCTATAAGACCGGTACCGGTGTCAACCTTAGCTTTCATATGAGATAACTCGAGATGACAATGCGCATTGATAAAACCGGGTACTAAAACTCCATTGTATATTTCTAATTCTGAATGGTCAAATTCGGCCCGTTCAGCAATTTTAAGTATTTTTCCATCATTGTCACAAATCAAAACGGCATTATCTATTGGTTCGCCACTGATTGTAAAAACCTTATCGGCACTTATTTTTCTCATTTTTTTTAATTTTATTGGCCAAAATATTTATTGTAATCACTTAAACCTGCTTTAATGACTTCAAACGCTTCGTCCCTGCCGTATTCACCTACTATATCCACAATGTAGTCAGCCTCTGTTTCCGGGTCATTCTTGTAAGTAAGAAAATAATGTTTTATTCTTTTGATAAGTGCTCTTGGAATATTAGATATATCCGTAAACTGTCCATAGGTCTGATCGCCTTTTAATACAGCAAGGAGTTTGTCATCAGTTTCATTTTTATCAATCATTCTCAGGCCACCAATTGGTAAAGCCTCCACAATGAGGTCACCACGTGGTATATATCTGTCACTTAGCACAATGATATCAAGTGGGTCGCCATCGCCTTTAAGATTCGTCAGACCAGTTTGTTTCATACAGTAAGCGGCAGAAACATCGGCAGAATAAGTCATCGGAATAAATCCGTAAAGCAGGGGAACAACGCTGGAATAAAGATTAGGTCGATCTACCTTTAGATAACCGCTTTCTTTGTCAATCTCATATTTCATCTGGTCGCCTGGAACAACTTCTATAAAACATCTGATTTCTTCAGGGCAGTTTTTACCAGGATTTATACCATGCCATGGATGGGCTTTATATTTCATGTGATTTTGGAATTTGACTCAAAAATAGATAAAAATTGAAAGAGGTGTTAAAAAGAACTTAATTTTAATATGCAGTTAATATAAGAGTCTTATTTTTAGAAGTTAAATCCAAGAAAACGGTACCAATGAAAACACTTCGCAAATATTTAATCATTTTTCTGCAAATTATTAGCGCTAATATTTTTGCACAGTCAGTATTTCAGGACAATTTCAATGATGGGGATTTTCTGAATAATCCTGCCTGGACAGGAGACATAACAAAATATACAGTTATAGGTACAAACAATGAATTGCGTTTGAATGATCTTGGCAACAGCGGCTCTGCATCGCTTTATGTTCCCGTAAATATTCAGGATTCAACTGTTTGGGAATTTTTGATTAAAACAAATTTAACTACAGCAGGGCCATCTTCAACAAATAGAATCAGGGTTTACCTCCAGGCAAATAGTTCAAATTTCGCATCCCCCACATTGAACGGTTATTTTCTGCAAATTGGGGAAACAGGATCTTTAGATGCCGTTGAAATATATAAGGTAACAAATGGAACATCAACACGAATCATTCGTGGTACAGACGCAACCGTTGCCGGAGCAATTATCAACAGCAGAATTAAAATAGTAAGAAATAATTCAGGAATTTGGGAACTTCTGACTGACCATACAGGAGGTTCAAATTTTACAAGTGAAGGAACAGTGACAGACAATACACACAATTCGGGAACACATTTTGGAGTCTTCACAACCTATACAACTACGCAGGGGGATCGATTTTTCTATGATGATTTTAATATATCTCCGCTCTTTGTCGATAATGTTCCTCCCGTAGCATTATCTGCAACAGCAATTAATGCAAACACGGTAGATGTTTTATTCAATGAAGCCCTTGACCCGATATCAGCTGCATTGGTCACAAATTATGCCATCAATAATGGCGTAAATATTACATCAGCAATTTTGGATGCAATAAATCCAGCGCTAGTCCACCTCGCTGTAAGTAATCTGACAAATCTTACGAGCTATCAGCTCGACATTACTGACATTGCCGATTTGAATAATAATATTTTGCTGAATCAGACCTTAAATTTTAGCTATCAGGTTTTTATAACTCCTGTTTTTCAGGAAATCATTTTCAATGAAATTATGATAGACCCTAATCCGGTCGTAAATCTGCCCGATGCTGAATATGTTGAATTATATAACCGCAGCAGTGGGGCAGTAGATCTTAATGGCTATTCCTTTGTTCACAGAAGTGCTTCAAGTGGAATTGAAACGATCAGAACGCTGGGTTCCTATGTGTTATTGCCAGGCGAATATGTATTGTTACATAATTTTGTTGATTACCTGAGTCTTGGCAATGATTTGCAAGTTACTTCCTTTACGGCATTGAATAATACCAGTGCCTATTTATTGCTAAAAACGCCATCAGGTAATATTATTGACAGTATTTTATATGAATTTTCCTGGTATCGCGATGCTACAAAGGACGATGGTGGCTGGTCAATTGAGTTAATCAATCAGAACGAACTCTGCAAAGGTGCTACGAATTGGATTGCCTCTAATGACCCGGATGGAGGAACTCCAGGTCTTCAAAATTCGGTTTACAGCAATCAGCAGGACCTCACAGCTCCTTCCGTAGTTTCAGTTTTTCAGCAGGGAACAAATCAGGCAATCATAATTTTCAGTGAAACAATTGACCCTGTTGCTGCTGTCAATATTGCTAATTATAGTGTAAATGGCACTTTAAATGTTAGCTCGGCTGTACTTACAGATAACAGAACTGTTTTATTGAGCTTCGACGCCAACATGCAGAACAATTTCAACTACACAATTAATATTACAAATATTGGGGATTGTTTGGGCAATATTACTGCATTACAAGCACAGTTTACCTATGTATTGATTCAAACTGCAAATTTTCAGGATTTGATTTTTAATGAACTGATGATTGACCCAACGCCTGTTGTAAGCCTTCCAAATGCTGAATATATTGAATTGTATAATCGTTCGGCCTATGCAATAGATTTGGGTTCCTATACCCTTTCGCACAGAAGTGCTACTTCCAGTACTACAACAACGGTTAATTTGGGGACCTATGTAATTCTGCCGGGCGAATATGTTATTCTCCACAACAGTAACGATTACACTGCTGCAGTAAACGATTTACAGCTTATTTCTTTTCCAGCACTAAATAATACATCAGCTTATTTAATTTTGAAAAATGCCAATGGCGATTTGGTCGACAGTATTTTGTATAGTGCCGATTGGTATCAGGATACAGATAAAGACGATGGAGGCTGGTCGCTCGAATTAATAAATCCAAATCTCGTTTGTAAAAATGCATCGAACTGGATTGCGTCGAATAATCCAGATGGAGGTACTCCAGGATCAAATAATTCTGTGTTGGATAACAGTCCCGATACATTGGCGCCCAACATAATACAAATTCAGCAACTAGATGTAAATCAAATTTATGTAATATTTGATGATGTTTTGGATCCATCTTCGGCGCAAAATCTTTCGAATTACAACATCAGCCCTTTTAATCAGGCTGTTTTTGCAAGATTGATGGATGAGTATACTGTTGAAATAACATTTTCGGCTAATTTTATTACCGATTCTACTTACACATTAACAGCTTTAGGAGTAAAAGATTGTATTGGAAACAGCGATACAGTTTCGGCATCCTTCGAGTATTTATTGTTAAGTCCGGCTTCGCATTACGATATTATCATTAGTGAAATTTTATCTGATGCAAATCCATCTGTTGGGCTACCCGAAAAAGAATTTGTGGAATTGTATAACCGCTCTGACAAAAATATAGCTTTGCAGGGTTTCAGATTTTCTGATGAAACTAGCTCTGTAGGAATTTTTCCATATTATATTTTAAAACCTCAGCAATACCTTATTATCCAAAAATCAGGTGAACCAAATTACAACAGTTTTGGTAATGTATTGGAATTTGATGTTTTCCCCGATTTGGATGCTACGGAGGACTTACTTGTTCTGAGTGATAATTTATTAAATGTAATCGATGCCGTTGAGTATAGCAACGATTGGCACAGTAGTTCTTCAAAAGCAGAAGGCGGCTGGTCATTGGAAAGAATCAATCCGAACAGACCTTGTGAAGGTTTTGAAAATTGGACATCCTCTGTTGCTCAACCCCCACTTTATCCCACTGTTGGAGGTAGCCCCGGACGTGCTAATTCAGTTTTACAGACAGTTGCCGATAATCTAGGGCCCGAATTACTAAGGGCTTATCCATTTGCAACAGCTAATCCGAACAATGGAGATAGCATCCGTCTTTTCTTCTCCGAAGCGATTGGCGATAGCGCGGCACAGGATATTTCAAATTACAGCATAAGTAATGGATTGACAGTTACAAATGTAATACTGGAGGGGCCTGGATATAATTCAGTAGTTATAATTACCGATAATGCACTTGTAGATGGAATCAGGTATACTGTTCGTCTTTCAAATGGCTTTACAGATTGTATCGGAAACCCGATCTTTAGTTCCGATAGTGCCGTTTTTGCTAAGCCTTCTGCAATTGATGCAGGTGATATTATCATCAATGAAATTCTTTTTAACCCAGTCAGTGGGGGTTCGGATTACCTGGAACTTTACAATAACACCTCAAATAAAGTATTGAATGTAGGTGATTTATGGATTTCAAATGCCTCAGATCAATTGCTATTGGATGCCAACGATGTAAAAACAGATTACCTGCTTTTTCCGGGAGATTATATTGTACTCAGCCCCTCGACACTGCAGGTATATGAGCACTATAGTATTGCCGGTTCAACCGAGGGTCCTAATCTTGATAAGATGATTAAGTTTTCATTACCAACATTCGATGATAAGGAAGGAACTGCAATAATTTATACTGTCAATAATAATCTAGCAGTTTTTGTTGATAGTCTCTATTTTACCGAAGATTACCAAAGCCCTTTTATAGATGATTTGAATGCTGTGGCATTGGAGAGAATTGATTTTAATGCACCAAGCAATGATAAAAACAATTGGCATTCAGCCGCTCAGGCAGTTAAATTCGGAACGCCGACTTATCGTAATTCATCAGCTTATTCAAATGAGATTACAGATGATGGGATTATTCAGCTAGCCTCAAATACTTTATCGCCCGATAGTGATGGCTTTGAAGATTTTTTGCTCATTAATTATAATATTGATGCAATCGGTTATGTCGGCAACATTGCGATATATGATGCTCAGGGACGATTTATAAAACAACTGGTAAACAACGAACTGCTCTTGCAGGAGGGAACTATACAATGGGATGGCAGTAACGAAGCCGGCGAAAAATGTATTATTGGTCCTTACATCATTTTTGCCGAAATTTTCAATCCCGATGGAAAGGTAAAACGCTATAAAAAAACCTGTATCTTAGCGGCCAAGTTATAACATCAATGATTAAAGTACTATGAATGATTTGAAAAATAAAGTCGAGGCTATCTGGTCCGATAGGGAATTACTCAAAATTGAAACAAACAAAGCCTTAATCCGTGAAATAGTCAATCTGCTCGATAAGGGAGAATTGCGTGTTGCGGAAAAAAACGGCGAAGGCAACTGGATTGTAAACGAATGGGTGAAAAAGGCCGTAATCATGTACTTTCCAATACAGGAAATGAAAGTGATGGAATGTCCGCCATTCGAATTTTACGATAAAATTCCATTGAAAAGCAATTATCAGCAATTGGGCGTAAGGGTTGTGCCACATGCAATAGCACGTCACGGTTCCTTTTTAGCCTCCGGAGTTATTTTAATGCCAAGTTATGTAAACATAGGCGCTTATGTCGATTCCGGCACCATGGTCGATACCTGGGCAACTGTCGGTTCATGTGCGCAGATTGGCAAAAATGTACATCTTAGCGGAGGTGTAGGCATAGGTGGTGTACTCGAACCGCTGCAGGCATCGCCCGTTATTATCGAAGATAATTGTTTTATCGGTTCACGCTGCATTGTTGTTGAAGGCGTAAGGGTTGAATCGGAAGCTGTGCTTGGCGCCAATGTTGTTATTACACAATCAACAAAAATAATTGATGTTTCCGGAACTGAACCCATAGAATATGTTGGTCGGGTACCTGCACGTTCTGTTGTCATTCCGGGTAGTTTCAGTAAAAAATTCCCTGCCGGTGAATACAATGTGCCTTGTGCGCTCATTATTGGACAGCGCAAGGAGAGTACCGATAAAAAAACTACATTAAATGACGCGCTGAGAGATTTTAGCGTTGCAGTCTAGTTTCGATACTCGTTTGAATTAAAAATCAATGGAAAAAATAATTTTATAAAATTTAGCCGTTACATAGGGGGAATGATAAAAAGGTGCATCTTTTATTCTGAGAAAACTTTATAAGTTTCTTCATTTGTAGCATAGCGTGATTCTAAGGAGCTCCATTCAAAAGGAAAGGCAGCTCCTTTTTTTATTGTATTTTTTAGAATTTAATAGACTTGATATAGTTTCGTAATTAACAGTTTAGGACATGGCAATGGAAATCTATGCAGCAAAAAGTTTAACTGACTGCTCATTATATAAGTCCTGAATACTATATTTGCAATGAACTAATCAAAAAAAACAGCTCATATGTCCATCATAGATTTCAAAAAAGAAAATGGAGTTGCTACTATAGCACTCAACCGCCCTGATGTTTTCAATAGCTTTAACCGCGAAATGGCCCTTGCAGTTATTGGTGCGCTAGAGGATTGCGCTGCAGATGACACCGTTCGCAGCATTGTACTAACCGGAAA
This sequence comes from Saprospira sp., assembly GCA_044379045.1. Lineage (GTDB taxonomy): Bacteria > Bacteroidota > Bacteroidia > Chitinophagales > Saprospiraceae > Saprospira. The sequence continues at coordinate 31,908 of JBIPOO010000006.1, read as the reverse complement.
CGGAAAGGCCTTTTGTGCCGGGCAGGATTTGAATGAAGCCATCGATCCAAATAATGGAATTACTTTCGAGGTGATTTTGAACGAACACTATAATCCGATTGTAAGAAGTATCCGTAATATAGAAAAACCAGTCATTGCTGCGGTGAACGGCGTTGCAGCAGGCGCCGGAGCCAATATAGCCTTTGCCTGTGATTTTGCAGTCGCTTCCTATAAAGCTAGTTTTACTCAGGCATTCAGCAAAATTGGTTTGGTGCCCGATAGCGGCGGAACTTTCTTTTTGCCCCGCCTCGTAGGACTGCAACGTGCAACAGCACTGATGATGCTCAGTGACAAGCTCAGCGCCCAGGAAGCAGAATCAATCGGTTTGATTTATAAGGCAGTCGAAGAGGAAAGTTTTCAAAACTTTGTAGCTGAACTGGCAGGCAGATTGGCCCAAATGCCCACCAAGGCCCTTGGCATGACCAAAAAACTCATCAATGCCGGATTCAGCAACAACCTCGATCAGCAGCTTGATATGGAAGGGGCTTATCAGGTAGTTGCTGGTGAAAGCTACGATTATAAAGAAGGTGTGAATGCTTTTTTGGAAAAAAGAAAACCTGTTTTTAAGGGGCAATAATTTTGAGAAAGTATTGTTTCGCCTTACACTTCTTAAAGGTTTGATATAGTGTCATAATAAAAAAGCCACCCTAATCAAGAGTAGCTTTTAGAACTAAGTTATTGTTTATTAAATTTTACTGAACTGTTGAACTGATTGAAACAGTAGCAGCAACCGGAGTTGTAGTGCCTAACATGCTTACTTTTCTAAGTGTGATTTCAGTTTCGGAATTATTTTTCAAGATCATTTCATTACCATTGTCAGAGATGATGTACTGGAAATCACCTTCCAATAGGTCAGACAAAGCTTGATGATTTGGATTGCTAATTGTGCAGCTTGCGAAATCAACAGTGATGTTGTCGGTTGCAAACAAATAGTGCTTGCTGCAGATATCTCGCCCCAATTTCATTTCGATATAATCGTTGTAGAAATTCATTTTAGGGTGCTTCACTGTAAAGCTGATGTTTACATTTTTTGGAACAGAAACTACTGTCAGCACTTCCCAGTTAGTACCTTCAAGTACATTTCCGGTTAATGACTTTTCAGTCGTAATAATTTCTTCAGTAAGTACTTCAGTTTTTTTGCACTGAACAAAAAGTAAAGAAGCAGTGATTGCGATTGAGAGGATGAATAACTTTTTCATGATGTTGTGATTTTGAGTTTTGAGTAATTTGTCGTTTTGATTATTTGATGTTACAAAGGTATGGGTGTTGTTTTCTGATTTTTATGACCTGTACCCGAGTTGAAAATGATCTGAGTCAATTTTTAAATTTTTTTATTTTCTCAATTGAAACAAGCTTAAATAGCTGACTAAAAATATATTGTGAAAAATTTCGATTTTAATTTTCAACAGCTTTTTAATTCCCGTTTCAATTATTGATGATACAAAGGTAGGCCGCTGTGAACCCCAATTCAATGACGGAAAACCAAGGGAAGAATGACCTACGTCAGTTTTTGTTTTTTTTAAATTCAGACATCAGACATCAGACATCAGATTTTCAGCTATGTCCACAATGTCCTAATGTATTTAAACAAGAACTAACAAAGTCATTTTTCAAAATCTAACTTGATAATTCATGTTTGGTGGGTCTTTGCGCTTCTTTGCATGTTGAAGATAGAAAACGTTCTTTGCGGATCTTTGCGTAATTTAGAACTAGTGCGGTCTTTGTGCCTTTGCGTGAAATAGCCATGGATGTTCTCTTTTACTCTGTGTGCAATAATTACACAAGGTACATCAGCTTTGCGCCTCTTTGCGTGCCCTCCCGATATTCAGATAATCATCGGAGGGTTGGATTTAGTGCGTTCTCTTTTTCTCAGTGTGCAATAAATACATCACGAATATAAGCTTTGCGCTTCTCTGCGTGATATAGAGATAGTTCGTTCTCCTTTTCTCCGTGTGAAATTATTAGCCTCGAACATAGGCTTTGCGCCTCTTTGCGTGATTTAGAATTAGTACGTTCTTTGCTCCTTTGCGTGAAAATAGCCGTAGTAGAACAGAAGAGAAAAGAGCCCGCATAATATGAAATTTCACCACAGAGCACACAAAGTTTTACACAGAGAATCACAAAGACATTCTGTGAAAAAACAATAGCAGAGGAGCGCGGTATTTTATTGCCGCTGCTGATGAAAGGAATTATCGGCAGTGTTGTGTACGACCACCTAACGGGGTCGGGGTACAGTCACTAAGGTGTCTGTTACCAATATTTGACCCCGATGGGGTCGTTCAAAATCCTTCGGATTTTTTTTCTTTTCACCTTATGGGATTTTAACCACAAGTTAGGTCTTTGCCCCCTTTCCGCTAAAGCGCAAATCAATAAATTCATTGTCGCTACTCTCGACCCTACTACTAATCTCTCAAAACTTGATCCATTAGTTGAATTTCATCGGGTCTGGATATATGTACCTATAGTCCAAAATATTTTTCAGTAGCCTGTTGTCAATAATTTTCAAATCTGCATCGAGGCTGTCAATGCCGTATTCTGGCACTTCAAGTCCTAGTTTAATGGCCTGCGCCGGATAAAATTCGCGATGCGTTGGATGTTCGTCGGCACAGACATTATAAATACCCTTTTTGATTTCTTGCTCGATGAGCCTGACTATAATACCAACACAATCATCGAGCTGCACTAGATTCACAGGAGAACTACCACTGCCTAAATTCTTTTTTCCGGCAAAGAATCTTCCAGGAGCTCTGCCGGGACCGACCAACCCTGCGAGGCGCAGAATACAGACATCAAAAATATCCTTTTTACCCAACAGTAGTTCTTCGCATTCAACCACAGCTGCTGCCCCAGACCTATCAGGTTTCGGGGGAGAAGTTTCTTCGGTCAATCCCTTTCCTTTGCCATATATACCGGTTGATGAGGTATATATGATGCTTAGGCGTCTTGGCTGTTTTGCAATCATATCCAGAATTTTAGAAATTCCCTTGCAATAATTGCTTGGCTCTGTTGGAGGAATCGTGAGTATAAAAATATCCGATTGCCAAAATTCGCTGTCGATTTCGGGAATACATTCATTTTCGGGATTCAAATCCAACTGATAAAAATGGATAACTAAATTATTGAAGCTTTCAGTTTTTGACAGAGTTCTTACTGTTCCCTGAACCTTAAAACCGTGATTTTTCAGGGCTAGTGCCAACGGCATTCCCAGCCAGCCGCAACCTATGATTGAAATAGATTTGGCAAATTTATCCGGCATTTATTTCTGGTTTTCTTTCAGCATCTGCTCCAGGTACTCGAGTTTTTCTTTTTCATTTTCGCCATTTGACCAACTGTTGGAAGAGCGGCTTTTGAGATTGCCGAGCAGGGTTGCAAACAATGAATCTTTGCGCTGACGTTCGGCCGAATCGCGTTTTACTGATTTAGCCAAAATCTCAGCCTGACGCGAGAGCAGGTCATATTCGGGTTTGTATATTCTGATGCCAATGAGCGTGTCGCGCGAGTAAATGTAAGTTTCATTCACTTCCCCGCTTTCAAAGTCGTAATAGTTGATGGCACCGTCTTTTTTACCTTTGACATAGCTGATCGTATCCGTTTTTCGAAAGCCATTTTCGTGATAATTCATTTCGAAGCGGGCATAACCTCTTTCATCGTCATAATCAATTCTGCGCTTCAACTGGCCATTGTCATAATATTCCATTACTGAACCTATAGGTGTACCGTTTGCCCACAATGCTGTGTATGTGAGCTGACCATTTTCGGCCCAATGTTTTTCAGGCCCGTTTTTAATTTGACGAACAAAATTTTGACGACTTTTCATATAAAGCGGCCTACCATTGTTATCGGTCCAATAGGAAATGACCGAGTAAGAACTGTCTGTATCCACATACTGTACCTCGATGTGTTTTAGGTTGGGTGCAGAAACGACAGTATCGGCAACAAATTTGTGCGTGCTGCCAAAAAGGTCGGAAAAAATACAGGAGCTGCTCGATAAAGCTATGACAAAAACAGGTATTATTAGGGATAGAAATTTCATAAACTGTCTTAGTGTTAGGGCTTAGCAGTTAAAGATAGTGAGTTTTTTAATTTTTCCCTTCAATTTGACAAAAAAAAACTAAATTGGGTTCATTCTGCTAGTTTTCAAGCACCTCTACATCCAATTTGGCTGTCCCACTGCAAAGAATGACCTGATTTTTTTATGCGAAGAATCGCAAAGTATTTTTCGGTAAATTCTCACACAGATAGTAGGAAAACAAAGCACAGAGGAGCTCGTAAAAGGTACTTCGCTCCTCCGCACTAATAAAATCTATCTTTTTACAATCTTCATTTCTTTCATCTCGTCATACTGACGAGACATTCTTTCATCTTTCATCTTTCACCCTACTTAACCCCATGCATCAGTTTTTTAATCAACGGATAAATGAGTGCAGATAAAACGCCGAGTGCTACTGCAACAGCTGTCAAAATCCAGAAGAAGAAACTTAGACCCTGTTCTTTAGCGACTGCGTCGGAATATTCTCCGAACATACCGGCCAGTTTCATACCGATGGCTACAGCAAGGTACCAAATGCCGAACATCATGGCAATCATTCTGCCTGGAACCAGCTTGCTCACATATGACAGTGAAACCGGTGAAATGCAGAGTTCGGCCATGGTGTGGAAAAAATAGACCAAAATTAACCAGATAATACTGACGGAGGCTGTTTCGGCCCCAACAGGAATAGAAGAGGCGCCAATTGCCACACAAGCCATCCCTATACCCAAAAGAATCATACCAAGGGCATATTTCATATTGGCATTGGGGTTGTATTTACTGTCCCAGAGTTTTGAGAAAAGTGGCGCAAAAGCAATTATAAAGAGCGAGTTGAGTGTACCGAACCAGGAAGCGGGCACTTCAGAAACACTAGAGCCGAATTCACGAAAGATCATCCAGCCTGCAATGATCCAGATCATCAGGAAACTAAAAGCCAGTATGATGTTAGACCATGAATATTTTTTGAATGTTTGTCCAAAAAGCAGGAAAAGTACCCAGGTGATGATACCAAGCGGAATAACAGTCATGAGGGCATTCACAATTTTGAATACCAAAGCCCAATTGCCTTCGAGCATTCTTTGGGTATAATTTTTTGCAAATATGGTAAGCGAGCCTGGCGCCTGTTCGAAAATTGCCCAGAAAAACATGACCACAAAAGCAAAGAAAACAATGGCAAGCATACGGTCGCGTACTACCTTTTCATATCTTGGAATTCTAATAATAAGTAAGACTATAAATAAAGCCAATGCTGTCAGTACTATAAAATCAGAACCTTTGAGCGGTCCGACATGGAAATGGAACAGATCGTAAACCCCTTTGCTGATTTTTGAAACCGGATCATTCAATATCCAGGCAAGTCCCAGTCCTGCCGAAAGAAATACTAAAGTGAGATCCAAACCTGTAAAGTGATTCAGTTTCTCCGTGGGAGTATCTAAAGAATTGGCAGCAGCGGCAGCCTTGGCTTTGGCAGGCGTGAGTCCAATATCGCCAAAAATATTCTGTGCAAGCCAAAACTGGAGTAATCCGAAAAGCATGAAAATGCCGGCAAGACCGAAGCCCCAGTTCCAGCCAATTTTCTCACCAAGGTATCCGCAAAGTAGTATTCCGAAAAAAGCACCTGAGTTTACACCCATATAAAAAATGGTGTAGGCCCCGTCTTTCTTAGATTCCAATGCAGGACTTTTATACATTTGAGCAACAATAGAGGTCATATTCGGTTTGAAAAAACCACTGCCAAATACCAAGAGCACTAAGCCTGCATAAATGAAAAAAGGAGATTCTACTGCCATCGCGGCATGTCCAAAAGTCATGAGCAAGGCTCCGATAAGCACTGCATAACGATAGCCTACTACCTTATCGGCGAAATAACCACCCAAAAGGGTTGAAATATAAACCAATGAGGTATAAGTTCCGAAAATTGCCATAGCATGACCCTTTTCCCATTGCCAGCCACCATCTGCTACAGAGGCGGTAAAAAACATAATGAGCAGCGCCCTCATGCCATAGTAGGAAAAACGTTCCCACATTTCGGTAAAAAAGAGTACGAACAAACCCGCCGGATGTCCTAAAACCTTTTCTTTGAACATATCTCCACCGGGAATCTGTTCCTTGTTCAATTCATCATCTAAAGCTATCATAATTCATTTTTTTTAACAAAAAAATGGCGGACCTTATAGCTGTCCGCCAAAATAAATTTATCGATTGATTTTTTATTTTTCGTGCATCATTTTCAAAAGCACCTTCGACAACAAAAAGAGAATTAGAGCAGCAATTCCGGACATAGCTACAAAGATCATGAAAAAGTTGTAAAGGTTTTTGATTTGAATACCCAGGAACATAGGTTTTTTAGGCTCGAGGGTCCATACTTCAAAAGTATTGACACTTTTCTTTTCTTTTTTGTCGTAAACACTTTTTAGAATATATAAGGTATTGCCGTCTTCGCTCAATAATTTAGCGTGGGCAAATTTTGGTTTTGATCCAAGAATTTGCTTCAATTTAAATTCAGAAACAGGTTTTTCGGCAGTTTTTACAAAACTGATTGACATAAGTGAATCGGCTTTTTCTTTTTTAGAGGAGCCAAAAAGGTTGGATACAAACTTTTCGCCAAAGCTAGGTTCTTTCTCTTTCTTAAAAGTATCAGATGCGAGCTGTACTTTTACAACTGCATTTTGATTAGATTCAGAAAGTTTGGCTACGGTTGCACTATCCAATTGAGCAATCTGTGATGATACTGAATCTTTGGCAAAACCAAATTTTACGGCTTTGACGCTTGATTCCATCTTTACTTCCTCGGGGTACAAAGAACTAAGGTCGCCTGCAAATTTATTTGCTGTTGCTGTCGACAGGAACCAAACACCCATGAGCAAAGAAGCAAAACGAACCGGGGCAAGCTTAACAACCATCGACAAGCCAATAGGAGACAGACAAAGCTCTCCAAATGTATGTACCGTATAAAGCGTCACCAACCAGAACATGCTAACCTTGACGCTGGGGTCCAAATCTTTAACACCCAAGGCAATGATTAGATATCCCAATGCTAAAAGAAGCAAACCTAGCGCCTGTTTTACCGGTGAAGAAGGTTCCCGGTTTGCTTTGCCAAGTCGAGTCCACACGATGGCAAACACAGGTGCAAAAATTACAATTGCAATAGCATTGATACTTTGAAAATAGGATGCAGGTAGTTCGCTTCCAAAAATTCTTCTATCTGTCTGTTCTTGAGCAAAATAGGTAAGAGATGCACCGGCTTGTTCAAAAGCAGACCAGAAAAATATGACAAAGAAAGCTATAATAAAGATAACCCAAATTTTCTCTTTTTCGACTTTGGTTAGACTCTTATCGGTGATTATAGACGCTGGTGCAATAAGACAAGCCGTGTAAATAAAAGCACCAATGAGGTCAAAACCCAATACTCCTTTGAAAAGGACAAACATCAAAACAGCAATTCCTCCCCAGGAAAGCATGGTTCCCATGCTCATTTTTTCAGCACTGTTGGCAGAAGTTTCAATTTTCTTGGGTTTAGTACCGACCAATTCGCCAGTTGGAGAAACCAGGTATTTATTTTTTAGCAATTCGAATGAAATTACACTAATAATCATCCCAATACAAGCTGCAAGGAAACCCCATTTAAATGCTGCAGGAACAATAAGACCCTCTTGGTCATAAACCTCACCAAAGGTTCCACAGACTAAAGGTGCAATAAATGCTCCCAGATTTATACCCATATAGAAAATTGTAAAAGCCGCATCTACTCTTTTATCTCCTTCAGCATAGAGCTGTCCTACCATCGTAGAAATATTAGGTTTGAAAAAGCCATTTCCAAGTATAAGAAACCCCAAACCAGTAAACATAAAAGTAGTAGCAAGACCTACTTCTGTATAAAAACTTCCGGCAAGGAACATAAAAAACTGCCCAATTGCCATCATAATACCTCCAACAAAAATTGACCTTCTATTTCCCCAATAACGGTCTGCAATATATCCTCCAACTAAAGGAGTAAGGTAAACTAAACCAGTATAATTGCCATAAATTGTGGAAGAAAGAGACTTGTCAAACATTAAAGCATTTACCATAAAGAGGGTAAAAATTGCCCGCATACCATAGTAAGAAAAACGTTCCCACATTTCGGTTACAAACAACAGATAAAGACCCTTAGGGTGTCCTTTTTGTGTAGTCACATGATCCATTTTGTATTGTTTTTAAATTGAAAAACTTAGATAAAGTTAAGTTGTTAGAATAAGTGCAGTCAAGGTAAGAAAAGCTGCTAAATTCTAAAAATAATTACGACTTTTTATACCGTTTAAAGACATTTTCTACTAGTTTTATTTTCTTTATAACTTATCAAATAAGTATTCATATCGAATTTGATACTGCCTGCTCATTTTTTGTTTAATTTGCAAACTTAATAAATGATAAACTTGTTTTTACAAAAAGTGCAAAATGAAATACCTTTATCTTAGCATCCTATTGATATGCTCTCTGGCATTAAAATCACAAAATCCCGAAATTGTAAAAGGCACAATCCTGCTGCGTACAGCAAACGATGCCGATTTATTGAAAATTTTGGATGATAACCGAATGCTGAATGGAACGCCCAGCGGATTGAGACCTTCACGAATCTTGTCGGAAGAATTGGGTGTTTGGCTTATGGAATTCGACCATTTTACCCATAGCCACGAAGCTGTGCTCGAAAAACTGCAACAACATCCGCGCTGTATTGCAGCCCAACTCAACAGAAAGCTGCAGCAGCGGGCTACAGTTCCAAATGACCCTAACTTCGCCCAGCAGTGGCAATATATCAATACAGGAGCCGGCGGCGGTGTAGCCGATGCAGATATCGACATGGAACTTGCATGGGATTACAGCACAGGCGGTCTTACTGCTTTAGGCGATACTATTGTGGCCTGTATTATTGACGATGGTCTCAGCCTTACGCATGCAGACATGCAGGCAAACCGCTGGTATAATTGGGGCGAAATTCCCAACAATGGCATTGATGATGATCTGAACGGTTACGTAGATGATTTCAGAGGTTGGGATGCCTATGATAATGATGACGATATCAGTGGCGGTAATTTTGGTGGGGGACATGGCACGCCTGTAGCCGGAATAGTTGGCGCCAAAGGTAACAACGGAATTGGTGTAAGTGGTGTGAACTGGGATGTTAAACTTATGATTGTTGTGGGAGGTGGAGATGAGTCCGATGCTATTGCCGCATACAATTATCCGCTGCGTATGCGTCGATTATACAATCAGACCAATGGTCAACAAGGTGCTTTTGTGGTTACGACCAATGCCTCTTGGGGAGTAGACGGGGCGCTAGCCTCTACCGCGCCTATCTGGTGTGCATTGTACGACAGTTTGGGTGCTCAGGGTATTTTGAGTGCAGGCGCTACGACCAATTCAAATACCAATGTAGATGTTCAGGGCGATCTGCCTACGCACTGCCCCAGCAATTTTCTGGTATCGGTTACCAATATGAACCGTTCCGACCAAAAAATCACATCGGCTGGCTATGGTTTGGTCTCAGTCGACCTTGGGGCCCATGGAGAGAGTACCTATACTGTTGCTTCACCTAACGGGTACGGAGGATTCGGAGGCACCTCGGGTGCAACTCCGCATGTAACTGGAACTATTGCCCTGCTCTACTCGGCACCCTGCCCTTTGTTGGCTTTCAGAGCCAAAACCGATCCAAGCGGTACTGCCTTGCTCATGAAAGACTTTCTTTTGCGCGGGGTCGATACCTTGCCTAATCTTCAAAACATCACGGTGAGCGGCGGTCGTCTCAATGCGCACAAAAGTATGTTGTTGGCCATGCAGTCGGGCTGCGCGCTATCAGGTTGTTATCAGCCTTATGGACTTGCTGCTTCGATTGTGACCGATAGTGCTGCAATTTTAAGTTGGAATTCGGTACCCGATGCCTCTTTGGGTTATCTTGTTAGATACCGGGAATTGGGCAGCAGTACTTGGACTGATTTGATATTGAACGATACCTTTGTTCAGATTTCGGCACTTAGTCCATGTACACAATACGAATGGCAGGCAGCAGCAGATTGCGATACCACACAGAGCAACTATACCGGCAGTGCTGTTTTTGGCACTCAAAATTGTTGTCTTGCCCCTACTTTAATAACCTTAGACTCAATTTTGCCAAATTCAGCAATTTTCTCCTGGAATGCCGATGCAAATGTCAACAATTACTCAGTTGAATATCGTGAACTGAACAGCGGAAACTGGATAACGGTAACAGCAGCATCAAACAATATCAGCCTTAGCGCATTAGATAGCTGTACTGAATATGAACTTAGAATCATTTCGCAATGCGACGTAAATGTCAACAACAACTACTCACAATCGGTACGTTTCAGAACCAATGGCTGCGGTAATTGTATCGACCTCAACTATTGCAATGCTGCTGGTGGTGATGCAAGTTATGAATGGATTAGTTCGGTGGTTTTTAATGACCTATCGAGCAGTAGTGGCGACGATGGCGGCTACGCCGATTATACCTCAAGAAGCACAAATTTGTTCAGAGGTCAAGCCTATCCGCTATCTCTTCAGCTCAGTACCGACCCTTCAACTACTGCAAACTGGCGCTGGAAGGTCTGGATAGATTATAATCAGGATGGGGATTTTAACGATACATTGGAACTTGTTTACAGCGCTGGACCCATTAGCACATTGACATTCACAAGTACAGGCATAGTGGGTATTCCGGCAAATGTACCTGCAGGAAATGCCCGCATGCGCGTAGCTTTGAAATGGGGCAGTGGCGATATAAGCAATTCATGTTTCTCTTTTAATTATGGCGAAGTTGAAGATTATTGTGTGAATATACTCGACGACCCAAGTTCAACGGCAATAGCATTAAGTGATGAGATTCGCGTTTATCCCAATCCGGCAAATGAGCTGCTATACATTCAGTATGCTAATGGGCATCAGGCATATTATATCAGTGATATCAATGGCCTTCAGCTAAAAGTCGGCCGCCTGGAAAATGGACAATCAAATGTATCACTTTCGGATCTGCCGGCAGGTTGTTATATTTTGAGCATTGAGAGCGCCGCAAAAAAGGTTAAATTTGTAAAATTGCCTTAGTGTGAACCAAAAGGCGGTCGTATTGCCAAACTTGAAATCCGCCTTCCGTTGGAAATAATCGGCATCGAAGATTTATGTGTAGCTGTATTTCAACTGTAAAATCACAGTTGACGAAAAGGAAAAAGGTACTGTCAATCCTAAAACAAAATGCGCCCTAACCTTTTGGAGTAGGGCGCATTTTATTGTTAACTTCTAAGGTTTATACAGCAAAACTCTCACCGCAGCCACAGGTACGCGAGGCATTGGGGTTTTCAAAATAAAAACCTTTACCGTTCAGTCCACCAGAGAAGCTTAGCGTGGTATCGAAAAGGTATAAAAAGCTTTTGAGGTCGGTCACAATTTTGGTACCTTTATCCTCAAAAATCTGATCGTTGGGCTGGGCCTCATTGTCAAAATCCATTTTGTAACTGAGACCGGAACAACCTCCGCTAACTACCGAAACACGCACAAAGAAATCAGAACCCAGACTTTCAGTTGTCTTGATTTCATTGATTTTTTCCAGTGCTTCTTCCGAGATAAATATCATAACAATATTTGGTTTAATTATCCGGCAAAACCGTTTTTCTCCTGGTAATCTTTAATCGCAGCTTTGATTGCATCTTCTGCAAGTACTGAACAGTGAATTTTTACTGGAGGAAGCTCAAGTTCTTCTACAATGTCCATGTTGTCTATGCCCGAAGCCTCGTTCAACGATTTGCCTTTGAGCCATTCGGTTGCAAGAGATGAGGATGCGATGGCAGAACCGCAACCAAAGGTTTTGAATTTGGCATCTGTTATTAGACCATTATCATCCACTTCAATTTGCAGGCGCATCACGTCACCGCATTCGGGAGCACCAACCAGTCCGGTACCTACATTTTTTTTGTCTTTGTCGAGCGTACCCACATTGCGTGGATTGTTAAAGTGATCGAGCAGTTTATCTGAGTAAGCCATATATGTTTAATTTGAAAATTTGAAAATTCGCTAATTTGAGAATTGTGTATTTTGAATAACTTATTAAAGGAATCCAGTTGTTGTAATAAAATGCATTTCAAAGTAGGCGTCTTAAAGAAAAAAATTCTACCTTCTAACTTCTACCTTTATAATTACTAATGCTCCGTCCACTTAACCGATTTGAGGTCAATTCCTTCCTTGTACATTTCCCAAATAGGTGAAATAGATCTCATGTGTTCCACACCTTTGCTGATTTTTTCGACCGCATAATCAACTTCTTCTTCGGTTGTGAATCGACCAAGGCTGAGTCTCAATGAAGAATGTGCTAAATCATCGCCCAATCCCAGTGCCTTGAGCACATAAGAAGGCTCGAGTGAAGCTGAAGTGCAAGCCGATCCTGAAGAAACAGCAATCTCCTGATTGAAAGTCATCATAAGTCCTTCGCCTTCAACGTGTTTGAAAGAAATATTCGTAACATGGGGCATGCGATGTTCTGTATCACCATTTACAACGACTTCTTCCAATTGCAGGAAAGCATTTTCAACTTTATCGCGCAGGGTAGAGAGTCTTTTTGCTTCTTCTTCCATTTCTTTCATGGCGATTTCGGCTGCTTTACCAATGCCGACAATACCCGGAACATTCAAGGTACCTGAGCGCATCCCACGTTCATGTCCGCCACCATCCATTTGGGCTGTGACTTTCACTCGGGGATTTTTGCGGCTGACATAAAGTACACCAACACCTTTGGGTCCATACATTTTATGACCGCTGAAACAGAGCAGATGAATACCACTTTCTTTTACATTCACAGGAATTTTACCTGCAACCTGCGTGGCATCGCTGAAAAGTAATACACCTTTGCGGTTGCATATTTCACCAATTTCCTTCATAGGATGAATGGTACCGGTTTCATTATTGGCATACATTATAGCAACAAGAACTGTTGTAGGTCTTATGGTTGCTTCGAGTTCTTTAAGATCAATATTACCTTTTTCATCCACAGGCAGATAGGTCACTTCAATGCCTTTTTTCTCCAGTGCATGGCAGGTATCAAGTACTGCTTTATGTTCTGTTGTTACAGTGATGATATGGTTACCTTTGCTATGGTACATATCGGCCACACCTTTAATGGCCAGATTAATGGCTTCGGTGGATCCGGAGGTAAAAATAATTTCACGTTCGTCGGCACCAATGAGTTTGGCTACCTGCTCGCGGGCATAGTCGACCGCCTCTTCAGCTACCCAGCCGAATGGATGATTGCGACTCGCGGCATTTCCAAACTTATTGGTAAAATAGGGCAACATAGCTTCCAACACCCTTGGATCCATAGCTGTAGTTGCATTATTATCCAGGTATATGAGCCTTTTATTCGCTGACATGTTAAGTGTATTTTGTTATTTAGATTTAATCCAATCACAAAGATAACACAGCTGTCGAAATTTTTGTTCAACTACTGAAATTAATTTTTACTCAGTATCATTTCACACTGAATTTACTTTGATAAATACCCTTGTTTATCAACAGAACATAAAAGCCTTGTGGAATTGCTTCCAAATTTATGACATGGAAGCTGCTATTCAACTTCCCACTGCTAACAAATTGACCGGCAATATTATAAATCTCATAATTTTGACCAATCAGGCTATTGGGAATTTGCAGATTAATAGCTCCTTTTGCAGGATTCGGATAAAGTGCAATGCTGTTTTCTAAAGTTTTATCGCTCAATGCAATCAGATCGCTGTAATAAAATGTACCGTCCAAATCACTTTGTTTGAGGCGGTAATAATGAACGGCAGCATTATCGGGGCTATTGTAAAAATCGTAATACAAGGCTTCATTCGAATTGCCATTAATTGCCTTAGAATAAACTTTGCTAATTGAACTGAATTCAACTGCATCAGTTGAGTATTCCAGTTCAAAATATGCGCAATTCTGCTCTGTTGCAGTTGCCCAATAGAGATAATGATATCCCTCCGCTTCTTTTTTGGCATTGAAATACATCAGTTCAACCGGGAGCAAGCAAGCATCGATGTTGAAACTAAAAACCTGCGGGCTACCATTGCAAGTGTTGGCAGTTGGTGTAACAGTCACTGTAGCTGATCCAGCCGAGGCTGTAAAGGCTGCAATATTTCCAGTTCCATTTGCAGCAAGGCCTATTGCGCTGTTACTGTTCGACCAGTTAAAAGTAGTTCCCGATACACCATTACCCGAAAAATTGATTGCCGATGTTTGTTGTCCACTGCATAGCGTCTGATCGGCAGGGTCATTTACGGTAGGAATTGGATTGATGGTCGGAGTAAATGTTTGCGTGCAATTTACACCATTACTTGTTACAGTTAACTGCACAGGATTGGTTATAGCTGCTATGCCTGCATTAACGGATGTAAAACTGAAATTAGTGCCGCTGCCGCTCAATTCGAAACTGCCGTTGTTGTCTCGATCGGCGCCCCAGTTTATAGTGTAAACGCCATTGCCACCCGTCGGACTTGAATTAAAATTCAGTACAGTACCTGAACACTGTTGTCCGGTAGGTGCGGTGCGTGTTCCACCAGTATTGAAGACATCAATTACTCCGAAAGCGTTTGCAGTTGCACAGGCATTTCCTGTTGTTGTTGCCGTGTAACTGAAAGAACCAGTTACGCTGGGTGTTCCGCTGATTGTGAGTGTTGTTCCGCTGACAGAGAAACTTACACCCGTGGGTAGCCCTGATATAGTTGCTCCAGTAGCGCCACCTCCCAAGGTCATTGTAATGTTTGATATGGCTGTATTTTGACAAACAGTTCTATTGGCACCAGAAGTTATAGTTTGAACAGGATTTACCGTAATGCTTCCGTTTCTGGAAGCTGTAGCACATGCATTGCCACTGGTTAAGACTGTATAATTGAATGTTCCGCTTGATGTAGGTGTTCCACTAATTGTTACTGTTGTACCGCTTACATTCAATGAAACACCTGCCGGTAAGGCTCCTGCACTTATAGAAGCGTTTGTAGCACCACCTCCTAATGTCATTGTAATATCTGTCATGGCAGTGTTTTGACAAAGGGTTCTACTCGTTGGTGCTGTAAGGGTATGAGTGGGATTTACCGTAATAGTGCCACTGGTACTTGCGGTTGTACAAGCATTGCCGGATGTCGTAACTGTAAAATTGAAAGTTCCGCTTGCTGTAGGTGTGCCACTGATGGTTGCTGTAGTTCCGCTTACGCTTAATGACACGCCTGCTGGCAATGCCCCGGCACTGATATTGGCTCCTGTTGCACCACCACCCAAGGTCATATTGATAGCCGACATGGCTGTGCTTTGACACAGGGTCCTGTTTGCTGCTGCTGTTATGGCATGATTAGGGTTTGCTGTAATAGTAAAAACTTGAGGTGTGCCATTACAACTACCATTACTTGGTGTTACTGTTATGGTTGACGTGCCAGCTCCTGTAGGCGAAAAGGAAGCTATATTTCCACTGCCGGAGGCAGCAAGCCCGGTCCCTGTATTGTTATTACTCCAGTTAAAAGACGTAGTACCGGGACTGCCTGTGAAAGTTACAGCACTTGTAGCAACGCCAACACAACGTGTTTGGTCGCTGGGGTCATTAACGGATGCGGAACAGCAGGGGGCATTCACATTGCCAATGGTAATAAATTGTCGACCGGGATCGGTACAGGCAACGCGGTTATTTCGGCAATTGGTTTCACCACCTACTGCACTACAAAGATTTGGAGCAGCTGCAGAAGTTCGGTCAACCGTCGGAGCGGAATTATAAGTGACAGTTATACTGTTTACGGTGCCTGTTATATTAATGGTTACTAAGCCATTCACGCCGTTGCAGACCATATTACCGACAACTGTAACTGTTCCGGTTCCATTTCCCGTTACAGTCTGTTCGCCAGGTTGAGCCTGTGTTACATTAATTGTTGCCGCGGGGCTAGTAGTAATGACGACCCTGTCGGTCCAGGATGCAGTACAAAAGGCGGCACAAGGATTATTTCTATTGATGTCAAAAATGTTAAAGCTGGGATTAGTGGCCGAAGCACTGAAATTCATTGTTACAGTGGTCGATGTCGTTAGGTTTGCCCAATTATGGTCCAAGGCAAGACCAGTCCCGTTGGTAGGGCTGTAAGTTACACCGGCATCATCGAATCGGGGCGCTGTATTCTGGAAAAGAGAACCTGCAACATTTACACTCATGTTACAATTGCCGTTGGAAAGTGTTGCGCTTGTAGCGCCGGTTGTCCAGCTCGCCCAATCGAAGATCTGGGCGCTGGAAATGTTGAAAATTATTAAATTAAGGCCAATTATTAAGTAAAGTTTTTTCATTTGGGGGAGTAATTTAAATTTATTTCATTTTCTCAGCGTATCAGGCAACGAAAATATTAATCCCTCCAAAATTTAAATAATCAAAATTTTAAAATTATTCGCTTTATAATTTTACATTTATTTAACAAAATCTTTATTTTTACTTGATTTTAAGCATAAATTATTCGCTTTTTTAAGTATTTCCATGGCAAAAGAAGATCATCTTTTTCAGTTGATAAAATCCCTGGATCAGGGTGAAAAAAGATTTATCAGTCTGAATATTTCAAGTCAAAAGGGCGATGAAAACAAAGACTATCTCAGACTTTTCGATTTTTTGCAAAAACTGCATGAATACGAAGAAGATATTGTAAAACAACAGTTAAGTCATCTCATCCCGATACATCGTTTTGCTGCTGTTAAGAATTATCTTTATACAAAACTGTTGAATCTGCTGCGCGATTATCACGCCGATGATTCGGTTGATATTCAAATCAGAAACTATCTGCAGCTGGTAGAACTCCTTTTCAAAAAAGGGCTTATCCGTCAGGCAGAAAAACAGCTTTCAGCTGCAAAGAAATTAGCCGAAAAACATTTTAAAAACAGGCAGCTCATACAGATTTACGATTGGGAATACAGTATTTCAACTGTGAGCGAAACAGCTGCCGAACGTGAATTCACCTTTCGAAGAATCGACCTGGAAGAGCAGCAGGCCCTAAAAAACCTCAGTGCCCAGTTCGATTATCACCGCCTGCATTTCAAACTTTTCAATCATCTATATCAGTACGGAGTACCGCAAAAAGAGGAGGAAAGAATCTTTTTCAAAGAAATTCTGAATGATCCACTGATGCAGCAGGAACCGGATCTTCCGCCTTACACACTCGACCTCTACTATTCGATTTTGAATGCTTGTAATTATATGTGTGCCGATTATGAACAAGCGGCAGTTGCCGGAAAGGCAAGGCTCAAAGTTTTTGCAAAACATGAGGATTTTGCAATCGGTGAAAGTTATCAGTATGCTGCTGCAATCAATAACTATTTGCAGAATATCAATAATTTAGCAAAATGGCAGGAAATGGAACTGATTATTGAAAGTGCCAATAATTTTGCCGACAAGCAGCAGAAAAAAATTCTTGCGGTGAGTTATATGCTCCTTAAATTTGTGGTGCATCAGTTTAAAATTAAGCTGCTGATGGCTCAAAGATTATTTAGTGAAACAGGAGCCTGGATTAAACAACATCAAAAAGAAATCCGCGCCTTACTCGATCAAAAAGCAAAGGAAAAAAATGTTTATATCCTGCCACTAAGCATCTCAGTCAATTGTTTTATCTTGGGAAAAAACGAAGAGGCGCTCAATTGGATTAGGACAATTTTAAATGATGACAGGAATTCCATCAGAAATGATATTTACAATTTTTCAGCCATCTTTAATCTGATGATTCATTATGAATTGGGCAATTTTTCACTCTTAGAATATCAGCAGCAATCGTTACAGCGTTATCTCAACGAACAAGGGAAAAATAGTGATTTCGAAACCTTGGTTCCAAATCTACTCTTGAAGATGGCAGATCGAAAACCAGGTAGGGATGAATTGAAAAAAATACTGGTGATGTCATTGGAAAAACTGAGAGAAATTGTTGGCAGTCAGGGATTCGAAAGTACTTTCATTAAACAGTTCTATATCATTGAGTATTTCGAATCAAAGCTTGCTGGAAAAAGCATTTTGGATTATTTGTTGAACGAAAAAAAATAAAGCAGTACATGTACAATTATCTTAATTTAAAAGATACCATTCTTGCACAAGCCACAGCTTCTGGTACGGCAGCAATTTCTGTTATCAGAATTTCGGGGGAGGATGCAATTGCCATTTCAGCGGCTTTTTTTAGTGGAAAAGATTTGCGAACGGTCCCTACGCATACGGTGCATTTGGGCTATATCCGAGACGAGGCGGGGCAGTCCATTGATCAGGTGCTTGCCACGGTTTTTATTGGCCCAAATTCTTACACCCGTGAAAATATAGTGGAAATTTCCTGTCATGGTTCGCCCTATATCGTTCAGAAATTGATGGAACTCTTTCTGCGCAATGGTGCCAGGTTGGCCCGACAGGGCGAATTTACACTGCGCGCCTTTTTGAACGGACAGCTCGACCTGGCACAGGCCGAAGCTGTAGCCGACCTCATCGCTTCCGATTCAGATGCCTCGCACGAACTTGCGATGAAACAGATTCGGGGTGGTTTTTCCAATGAAATCAAAAAACTGCGCGAAGAGCTTATCAATTTTGCCTCTCTTATAGAACTGGAGCTCGATTTTGGTGAAGAAGATGTGGAATTTGCCAACCGCAAAGATTTAGAGGCGCTCATCACCCGAATCTTGGGCATCATCAAGCAACTGATGGATTCTTTCCGTTTGGGCAATGTCCTTAAAAATGGCGTAAGCACGGTGATTGCTGGCAGGCCCAATGCGGGAAAATCGACCCTACTCAATACCCTACTCAATGAAGAGCGTGCTATTGTTTCGGAAATTGCCGGAACGACAAGGGATACCATCGAGGAAACACTCAATATAAATGGCGTGCTTTTCCGCCTCATCGACACCGCAGGCATACGCGAGGCCAGCGATCAGATTGAAGCCATTGGTGTACAAAAAACCTTTGAGAAAATTGCCGAATCGACCATTCTGGTTTATGTGTACGATGCGCTCAATAGTAGTCAGGAAGAATTGCAAAAAGACCTGGCACAGCTCAGCAAAGAGGGATTGGCAGTTTTGGTGCTCGCCAATAAAACCGATGCCCTCAACGAAAAGCAAAAAGCTGCAATTCCTGTAGAGCATTATCAGATCTCCGCCAAATTCAGAGACAATATCGATGCCTTTAAAGAGGCACTTTACAAGCTGGTCCTAGATGGAAACATCAGCAACGAAAATACGGTGGTGACCAATCTGCGGCATTATCAAGCGCTGAACGGTGCTTACGAATCGCTATCATCTGTCCTCAACGGCTTGTCGCTGCATATCACAGGCGACTTTTTGGCGATGGATATCAGGCATGCGCTACGCTATTTAGGGGAGATTACCGGGCAGGTAGATGTGGAGGATTTGTTGGAGAACATTTTTTCGAAATTTTGTATAGGTAAATAATTGATAATCAATATTTTATAATTTTGCTACCCCCTAGGTTATAAAAAGTTCATTTGCATTCCTTCTCAAAAAGTACTATATTTGAAAATGACACATAAATCATTTCGAAAACAGTATCAAAAGAAAAGGAATCAAATCAGATGGGAAAGGATACGATCTTAAAATTGAACAAGCGTTTTGAGGAATACGCAAAAGCGGTATCAAACTGGAAGAACTTCTTGCAGAAGAAGATATTAAGAAATTGGAACGAAGGGTAAAATCTTTGGATAAACAAATCGCAAAGAAAAAGTTGAAAGGGAAAAATAGGATATAAATAGGGGAAATAACTTTTATTTAGTAAGATTGCCTAAAGAATTTCCTTCCTTTATTAATTGAAATACCTTAATAAACAATTTAATATATAAAATTATGGCAGATTTTACAAGAATGGATTTTATAAAGCACATATCTTTACTCCAGGAGGGAGAGATTTTAAATCTTACAGGTGTAGATTTGAGCGAAATAAATTTATCTTTTTTAAATTTAATAGAAGCTAATTTAAATTGTGCTAACCTAAGAGAAACTATTCTTACATATGGTGACCTTAGTAGAGCTAATCTAAGAGAAGCTACCCTAACAGGTGCTAACCTAACAGGTACTTTACTTACAGGAGCAGACTTAAGAGGTGCCACTCTTTCAGGTGCAACCCTAACAATTACTGACCTAAGACTTGCAGACCTAACTGGAGCTACTCTTATTGGAGCGAACTTAGCAGTTGTGGATTTAACAGATGTTAATCTAATAGGAGCTGACCTAACAGATGCTGATTTAAAATATGCATACTTAAAAGGTGCTAAACTGAGTGGAGCTAATCTTAAAGGTGCTGACCTAACAGAAGCAAATCTAACAGAAGCTGACTTAACTTATTCTAGTCTGATTAAAGCTAACTTAACAGGAGCTAAACTGTATAAGGTTGACCTAACAAGAGCTGAACTAATTGGGACTAACTTAACAAATGTGATTCTATCAGAAACTATCTTAAAAGATGCTAGTCTAACAGAAGCTGACCTAACAGGAGCTAAACTGTATGAGGTTGACCTAACAAGAGCTGAACTAATTGGGACTAACTTAACAAATGCTAATCTATTTGAAGCTGGCCTATTAAATGCCAATCTAACAAAAGCTAGGCTATCTGGAGCTTACTTATCTGGAGCTTACTTATCTGGAGCTAACTTATCAGAAGCTAACCTAACAGAAGCTAACCTAATAAATGCTGACCTAACTGGGGCTATTCTATCAGGAACTAACCTAACTGGCGCCAATCTATCTGGAGCCTACCTAACAGGAGCTAACCTAGAGGGAGCTAATCTAACTGGAGCTATTCTATCAGGAGCTGACCTATTAGGAGCTAACCTAACCAATGTAATAGGATATAACCATTAAAAAAAATCTACTACAATAAACATTACAATACAGAAACCCTAGCTAATCGGCAGGTTTTTTAGCTTTTGCGCAGTTTTGTATCTTCAAATTATAAAACATTGAAATTCAATAATAATTGCTTTCCAATATAGAAAATAAATTATAATAGTCTTATTACTCATCTCCCCCTAACAATCCCACAACATTTTCCCAGCAATTTTACAAAATTATTAATAAAAAATCTTAAGCAATAAAAATACAAACATCAGTTAATCAAACATTTAAATCTAAGTACTGACTATTTTAACCATTTAATATATTTTGTATTTTTATAATATAATTAACATAGTGCTAAAATATTATTAGGTTTTAAGCTTTTACTTTCGTTTCAAAATCAGCGCATTAGAAAGCCTGTTTTGAATGAACTTTAATTTTGAACACCTATAAAAACAAGCATTATGAAACAATTTATTCTGATTGCAATACTTCTTGCACCTGTGGTCCTCTTTGCCCAAACTGCTGCCGAGGAAAGCCTGGAAAGGGCTAATGCCAATATCGAATTGGAGGATTTTGAAGCTGCCATCGAAGAAGTGAACAAGGCTTTGGAGCTTTATCCCGACTATCCCGATGCATTTTTAACCCGCGCCGCAGCACTCATCGGCTTAGGTAATTATAGCGCGGCATCAAAGGATATTGATAAAGTAATTCAGCTCGATCCTGACCTCACCCGGGCTTATTTTTACCGAGGGATGAACAACTATTTAACAAAGGAATTCGAAAAGGCGATCAGCGATTTAAATCTCTGTATTGAAGCGGATCCCAATGATGAGGGTGCCTATTATTTCAGAGCCATGTCCAAAATACAACTTGATGATTATACAGCGGCATTCAACGATTTATGTTCCCTAATCAGGCTAAATCCAGCGCAAAGCAGCGCCTTTTTTTATCGAGGGGTATGCTTCAACAAAATGAATAATTATCAAATGGCATTGTACGATTTCAACAGCGCACTAAAACTCGACAGCAGTAATATTGAAATTTATCCCAATCGTGGCGTATCAAAGACAAATCTGGGCGATTTTAAAGGTGCAATTGTGGATCTCAGTATTTTTTTGGACAAATTTCCAAATAATGCAAACGCATACGAAAGCAGGTCAGTCGCCTGGTATTACAGTAAGAATTACAATGCAGCCCTTGATGATATAAGTAAAGCAATATCCTTGGACGCAAAAAACGATGCATACTATGTCAAACGTTCACAAGTCTATGAAAAATTAAAAAATACCAAGGCAGCACTGACCGATTTGGATAAGGCTTTGGCATTGTCCCCCTATATTGTGGGTTATTATTCTGAAAGAGCCAGAATCAACATCGACCTGGGAAACAACAAAGAAGCTTTGACTGATATCAACAAAATGATTGAACTCAGACCCAATGACCCAGTTCACTATATGAACCGGGCAAATGTAAAGCTGAGACTAGGGGATAAAAATGGTGGTTGCTCCGATCTTTCTCAGTCGGGAAAATTAGGGTCGGAAGAAGCAAGTAAGTATTATAATGTTTATTGCAAGTAAGCGTCAAGATGAAAGGTTGTGGTGGCTCTAAAAGTGAATTTTAAACACAGAGACCACAAACCCTAGATAATTAAGAGGTTATACAGAGCACACAAAGTAACCCTACACTGTCAAACGTGCTGATTTCATCTCCGTCCTACAGACGAGACTAATTTCAAAAGTCTAAGGCTTTGCACTGCTTTGCGTGTTGTAGATTGTGAAGGTCTTTGCGCTTCTGCGTGAGATAGCCATGTAAGTACAAAGAGAAAAGAAACGAAGAGGAAAGATATTTCTCCACTAATTGGTATAAGATAGCCAGTACAGTTTTGAAAAGGACCCGAAAAACCAACAGCTCTCAACAGTATTTGTTTATCGTTGTTACAATAAGATTATTTGCTTATTTGCAACTTAATAGTTTTGCAAAAACTATAAATTTTCTAATTTTACATTCCGAACTGCCAAGTTGGCTATTTTTTATGCAAAAAGCATCCAAAACGCTATAATAATCTATTGATAATGAGTTACTCTTATATTTCGAATGCACATCCGGGCTATATCGATGCCATGTACAAGCAATATCAGGAAAATCCCGAGGCTGTGCCTGCAGGCTGGAAAGAATTTTTTCAGGGTTTCGATTTTGCAATTAGCAGCGGCGCAGCCGACAAAGGCGGAAGTATTGAACAGTCGATGAGCAGCGAAAAACTCTACAAGGAGTTTGCCGTACTTGGCCTTATACACGGATACCGTCAGCGCGGACACCTGATGTCGACCACTAATCCTGTGCGTAAACGTCGTTTCCGTTTTCCAAATATCGATTTACAGAATTTTGGACTTTCAGATACCGATTTGAGCGAACGCTTTGTATCAGGAGCCGAAATCAATTTGCCTAATGCCACGCTTAGTGAAATCAGAGACCGACTTAATGAAATCTACTGTGGCAACATCGGTTTTGAATTTGCCCATATCGAACATCGCGATAAGCGCATGTGGTTGCGCGATAGAATAGAAAGTCTGCAGCCAAAAAAGTCCTACGGACTGGACCTCAGTGATAAAAAACGCATCCTTGAAAAATTGAACGGCGCAGTCGGTTTCGAAAGCTTTTTAGCCAAGAAATTTGTAGCACAGAAGCGTTTCGGACTTGAAGGTGGCGAAACAACCATTCCGGCACTCGATGCCATTATCTGTAAAGGAGCAGAACTTGGCGTAAAGGAAGTGGTCATCGGCATGGCGCATCGTGGTCGTCTCAATGTGCTGGCCAATATCATGGGAAAAACCTATGAGCATATTTTTCATGAATTTGACGATGTAATGCCTGAGCAGGTTTTTGGCGACGGCGACGTAAAATATCACCTTGGTTATTCTTCCGAAATGACCACGCCATCGGGCAACAATGTTCATTTGAAACTGATACCAAACCCCTCACATCTCGAGGCGGTAAATCCCGTGGTAGAGGGTTATGCCCGTGCCAAAGCCGACATTTTGTACAAAAGCAATTTCGATGAAATTATGCCCATCCTTATACATGGCGATGCAGCCGTAGCTGGACAGGGTATCGGATTTGAACTGGTGCAGATGAGTCAGCTCGAGGGTTATTATACCGGCGGAACCATGCATTTTGTTATCAATAACCAGGTAGGTTTCACCACCGATTTTGAAGATGCACGCTCCTCTACTTACTGTACCGGACTGGCCTCGGTAGTGCAGGCTCCGGTTTTCCATGTGAATGGCGATGATCCTGAAGCAGTGGTTTTTGCTTCCTATCTAGCTGCAGAATATCGACAGGAATTCAATACCGACGTGTTTATTGATATGGTCTGTTATCGCAAGCATGGTCACAACGAGGGTGATGATCCACAATTTACACAGCCTCAGCTATATAAGTTCATCAAAGACCATCCCGATCCGCGCAGTATCTATGTCAATCAGTTGATTGCCCGCGGTGAAATTGAGGCTGCATTGGCCGAAAACCTGGATAAAGAACACGATACCTTTTTACAGCAGCGTTTCGATATGGTGAAGCAGAAGGTTGCGCCTTATACCTATCAGGAACCTGAGCTAGCCTGGCAAAAACTTAAAAAAACTACTACTGCCGAAGATTATGAACAATCGCCTGAAACCGGAATTAGCATACAGGTAGTTGAAAATATTCTGAATCGTTTGCAGCAGATTCCTGCGGGATTTAACCTTTTACCCAAGTTCAAACGCATTATGGGTAATGTTGAAAAACTGATGACGGCAGGAAAATGTGATTGGTCAATGGCCGAACACCTTGCCTATGGCAGTATCCTGCTCGATGGTAACGATGTGCGCATGAGTGGTCAGGATGTAAAACGCGGTACTTTCTCGCACCGTAATGCAGTCCTATACGATGCCGAAACCAATGAGCAATACAATAGGCTCAATCATTTAGGCGAAAAACAGGGACAATTCCGTATTTATAATTCCTTATTGTCTGAATTTGCCGTACTTGGTTTTGAATACGGTTATTCACTCGCTACACCCGATGCGCTGGTACTTTGGGAAGCACAATTTGGAGATTTTGTAAACGGTGCACAAACGATGATCGACCAGTTCATTAGTTCATCCGAGACCAAATGGGGCAAACAAAGCGGCCTTGTAATGTTGTTGCCGCATGGATATGAGGGACAGGGCCCCGAGCATTCGAGCGCGCGCATGGAACGTTTCTTGCTGGCTTGCGCCGAATACAATATGACTGTTGCCAATGTCACTACACCGGCAAATTTCTTCCACCTCATCCGCCGTCAGTTGGCTCGCCCATTCCGCAAGCCGCTGGTGATCATGAGTCCTAAAAGTCTTTTGCGCCATCCGCTTTGCGTCTCTTCTTTCGAAGATTTTACAAAAGGTGGCTTCCGCGAAATTTATGATGATGCTACTGTCAGCAATGCCTCTAATGTCAAAAAAGTACTGCTTTGCAGCGGCAAAATCTATTACGAACTGATGGCCAAAAAAGAAGCCGATAAAAGAGAGGATATTGCCATTGTCCGTTTCGAACAGGTCTATCCTTTCCCAAAAGTTCAGTTGAACGCATTGATGGAAAAATACATCGGGGCAAAATTCTGCTGGGTGCAGGAAGAATCTTCAAATATGGGTGCCTGGCAGTTTATTTTAACTAACCTACGAAGCTATGATATTGAACTGATTTCAAGAAAATCGAGTGCCTCACCAGCTACGGGTTTCAAGAAACAACATGCCAAAGAAAGTGCAGAGATTATGTCGAAGGCTTTTTTATAAAAGAGTAGCAAGTTGCAAGACATTTCAATATATTTAACAAAAAGAGTCTTGATGCGCTTCGCGGTACTTCGTTTCCTAATACTCAAGATTCTGATTTCTAACTTCACCCTTCAAGATAAATGTCCATTATATTCATTCTGCTAATACTATTGGGGGTTTTGTTTCTCGTGGTGCTTGTCATGGGATTCCTCTTACCCAATGCTTGGCGGGTGGATCGTGAAATTATGATAGCAGGGAATGCCGAAAGTATATTTCCGCTAATAAATGCTCCAAAAAACTGGCAGGACTGGTCGGTTTGGAATACAGAGAATGGAATGAAATTCAGTCTGAATGGGCCAACGAACGGAAAAGACTCCTCAATGAGCTGGAAGGGCAATCAGATAAACGGGAGGATGACTATTACGAAATCAGAAAATAACAAAACAATTGAGTTTCTGATGGATTTGGAAAATGGCCGCTTTCTTGTCAACTGCATGCTTGTGATTGACGGCTCAGTACCGAATTTCAGTCAGGTGGCATGGAGATCGGAGCTGAATATGTCGAAAAATTACAATCCCGTTTCGCGTTATCAGGCTTATTTTCTCAAAAATTATTTCGACACCAGCATGAGCGAAAGTCTGAACGGGCTTAAGTCGCTTTTTCCCGATGAGCCTGTCGATGAAGAACTTAGCTAACTGAAACGCGCTCCAAATTTTTCCTCGATTCCCTTTAAAAGCGGTTTTACCTCCTGCTCTTTGTTTTTCGGATAGATGAGCAAAACGTCGGTTTCATCTACTACTATGTAGTCGTTTAATCCGCCAATCACAATCAGTTTATTTGAATTTTCCGATTTTATCAGGCAATTTTCACTGTCCTGAAGGATGACATAATTAGAATGCTCTGCCAAAACAGCGTTTTCCTTTTCATCTTTTTCTAAAATCTCGTGAAGGGCACCCCAGGTTCCGATATCTGACCAACCAATGTCGGCCGGTAGGGTATAAATATTTTCGGCCTTTTCCATGATGGCATAATCGATGGAAATAGACTCTAGGCCGGGATAAAGTGCATTAATCACAGATCTTTCTTCCGCAGTATTCAATTCCGAGGCAATTCGCTCAAAAGCGTCATACATTTCGGGTTGATATTTTTCGAAAGCGCTTAGCAGACGCTTTACATTCCAAAGGAAAATGCCAGCATTCCAAAGGTGCTGCCCGCCGCTAAAAAAGGCTTCGGCAGTTTTCAGATCGGGTTTTTCTGTAAAACAGTTCACCGGATAAATTTCATCCCTAGCACCTGTGCTGTCAAAATTTATATAGCCATAACCGCAGTTGGGATGCGTGGGTTTTATGCCCAAAGTGAGCAGCGCATCATTGTTCGATACAAAATCGAGGCCCTCCTTTATTTTATTAAGAAATTCGATTTCTTTTAAAATCAAATGATCGGATGGAGCAACCACAAAACTTGCATTAGCATCGAGTTCTCTGATTTTAAACGCAGCATAAGCCACACAAGGAGCTGTATTTTGACGGCTCGGTTCACATAGAATCTGCGAACTATTGAGCTCTGGCAATTCCTCTTTAACCAGCGATTCATAGTCAGCATGTGTTACCACAAAGATATTCGATGCCGGAACCAGATTTAAAAATCGTTCAAAGGTAAGCCTGATGAGCGACTTGCCCAGCCCTAGAATATCAAGAAACTGTTTAGGCTTTGCTGTGCGACTTGCCGGCCAAAATCTGCTACCGACTCCACCGGCCATTATTACTACGTAGTGCATTTTATATTTAGACTTTAGACCATTAACACTTAGACAATAAACGCTAGTAAAAATTTGTATCAGGTATCGGGTATCAGGTATCGGGTATCAGGTATCAAGTATCAGGTATCAAGTATCGGGTATCGGGTATCAGGTATCAAGTATCGGGTATCAAGTATCAGGTATCAGGTATCAAGTATCAAGTATCAGGTATCAGGTATCAACTACCACACAAGGTTCGTCATCCAACTACCAACTACCAATTACCACACCGCAAGGCTCGTCCTCCAACTACCAATTACCAATAACCACCACACAAGGCTCGTCATCCAACTCAACTACTAATTACCATCATACCAATTATCCCCCTACAAATACTTCCCAACAATCGGCATTCTTCTTCCCATCCCGAAAGCTTTAGGCGAAACCCTTAGCACCGGAGCCATTTGAGCCCTTTTGAATTCATTAATATTGACAAGTTTCATCACACGCTGTACCAATGCCTCGTCGAAACCCATCTCAATCAATTCTTTAGGACCTTTTCTTTTTTCGATATAGTTATAAAGTACCTGGTCAAGTATATCGTATGGCGGCAGACTGTCGCTGTCTTTTTGGTCAGGACGCAATTCGGCACTTGGCGCTTTGGTCAGTGAGTTATTCGGAATAATTTCTTCATCTTTATTGATGTAACGAGCCAGTTCGTAAACCTCGGTTTTGTATATATCGCCCAAAACACTCAGTCCTCCTGCCATATCACCGTACAAAGTACCATATCCCACAGCAACCTCGCTTTTGTTGGACGTATTGAGCAGAATATTGCCAAATTTGTTAGAGATGGCCATCAGCAACATTCCCCTGATTCTGGCCTGGAGATTTTCCTCTGTAATTTCAGGTTTGGTTCCTGCAAAATGTGTTTTCAGCGTAGATTCAAAACTCTGATAAATATCCTCTATAAAAACGATATCGTATTGAATATTGATTTTTTTGGCAAGGGTTCGCGCATCATTAATAGAATGGTCGGATGAAAACTGCGAAGGCATAAGCAGTACACGCACATTTCCTGCGCCCAATGCCCGTTCTGTCAAAACTGCCACAACCGCCGAGTCGATACCGCCCGAAAGACCAAGAATAGCAGATTTTAAGCCCAGTTTTTGAAAATAATCCCTGATGCCCATCACTAGCGCATCGTGAATCAAAGCTATTTTATTTCGGTTTTGGGTGTTTTTAACTCCCCCTTTCTGCACTTCTGCTAAATCATAGGTTCTGATACATTCCTCAAAATAAGGCATTTCATCATAGCTGTTTCCATCGGGCGACATGACGACAGAACCACCATCGAAAATTATTTCGGTTTGAGAGCCAACATGGTTTACATAAAACATGGGCACCTTGTAGCGCGACACATTTTCTTTCAATACATTTTCGCGATTATCTGCATGACTGTAGTTAAATGGAGAAGCTGATAAATTCAGTATAAAATCCGGGTGTTCATCACGCATTTCATCCAGAGGACAAATGGTGTACAGTGGATTTTCATTGCCCACATTCCAAATATCCTCACAAACCGACATGGCTATTTTTTTACCTTTGAACTCAAGGGTTTTGAATTCCTTTGCGGGTTCAAAATATCGATATTCATCAAAGACATCATAGGTGGGTAAAAGGGCCTTATGCTGTTTATGCAGCACCTTGCCTTCGAACAAAAAGAAAGCTGTGTTGTAAAGATCTTTGCCTTCAGGAAGCGGATTTCGGCAGGGCGCACCCACCACTACAGCAATGCCTTGCGCTGCATCGGCCAGCGTTTGAACGGCAGCTTCACTTTTATGAATAAAATCATTGAATTCGAGAAAATCCCTGGGTGGATAACCCGTCACAGCCAATTCACCAAAAACTACGATGTCGGCATCCTGTTGTTTTGCTGTTTCAACAGCTTTCAACATTTTATTGAGGTTATATTCAAAATGCCCGATATGATAATTGAGCTGGGCCATTGCTATTTTCATAATTAAATAATTTCGGGATTTAGTCAGTTAATAAAAACGTCTAAAGATATTTTAGCCTCACTTGTAATGATAATAATGATTAGGATCGTCCCATTTGGCCTGCTCTGCAGCAATATAGGCGTCATGTTTCTGCTGGTCGGCCTCAGCTTCGGGTAAATTACCCAAGAGTCTGTTTAGTTCGGCTCTTTGACCATATAGATAATTGTTTACAAATTCATTTTTAATAACTTCATCAAGGGCTTTTAAAGCATCAGAAAACCTGCCAAGTTTTTGATACGAATCAGAAAGTCTTAGAAACATGACCTTATCATAGCCTAATTTTTCAACTGCAGTTTCAATGGTTAATGCAGCCTTTTGAAAATCATTCAGACTATACATAAATGTTGTTGCCTTCTCTAAATAGGCAAAATAATCCTCGGGGTCAATTTCAATTAATTTGTCATAATATACAATTAACTGGATATTATTTTGCTTTATTTCACTTGCACTCAGACTTTCATTACTGATTTTTGATTTCAAATCTGAAATTTTTTCTTTCAATTGTTCTTTTTCCATCAAAGATTTAATTTTTCAATTGTTGTCGCAAAACTTCATAAAGTATAATTCCGCTAGCCACCGACACATTAAAAGAATCAGTTTTGCCTCTCATAGGTATTAGGAAACGCTCATCCACTAATTCGAGCAGCATTCGGTTTACTCCTTTTGCTTCGTCACCCATTACAATAGCAGTAGGGCCTTTCAGGTCCAGGTCGTATAACATGGCCGTTCCTTTTAAATCGGCTGCAATAACTGTAATACCGTTCAATTGTAAAAATTCCACAGCATGCATCAGGCTGTTAACCCTGCATACCGGTAGCATAGTAAGTGCGCCTGCCGAGCTCTTCATTGCTTCATCATTTATCTGAGCTGTCCCCTTTTTGGGTAATACCAGAGCATGCGCCCCAGAGGCCTCGGCCGACCTGGCTATTGCACCAATATTTCTCACATCCGTAACACCATCTACCAAAATAATAAGTGGGGTTTCTCCCTTATCATAAATCATTGGAATAATATCCTCGAGCGTATAATATGGAATGGGTGAAACAAAGGCCAGCACACCCTGATGATTTTTTCTGGTAATACTGTTTAATTTTTCTTTTGGAACCACCTGCATAGGCACATTTATCTCCTTGCAAAGGAAACGAAGTCTTTTTTCGAAATCCCCATGAATGGCATTTGACAAAAGTACTTTTTCAATGGTCCTTCCATTTTCCAGCGCATCTACAACCGGATGTCGGCCATATAATAACTCTGTGCTGTTTTTGTCATCTTTTTTCGACAAGTCCTGATGCTCCATTGCTGCTTATTTTGATTTTTTGTCAGTCCACTCAAAACTGTTCAGCATATTCATTATGTCAGTTTTGACAAATTCGATAACTGGTGCCATCGAATCAGCTTCGGGTCTGGATTTGAAATAAAGTGCCGCTCTCACGGCATGATTCACACTGTCGGTAATGACTATTTGAAATGGCGAAGCAACATGACCTTCGATGTTAAAAAGTACTCCGTACACCTTTTTCTCAGGGTTATTAATGATATAATCCTCCATGGCATTTGCCTTTGGAACATGCTCCTGCGCCATTTTATAAGCATCGTTATAAACCTTGTGCAAACAGGCCGATATGGTATCACACTTTTTTAAATCGGTATAGGTAAAATGTACAGAACCATTTAGCGAAGGAAAATTGAGATTAAACCAACAGGAATGTGGCGCATCTCGGTGCAAAAACATTGTATCCTGCTCAAAGCTCATATAGTCGGGATATTCAAAACCAAAGGCACAAAAATCCTTACTAAATTTAGCAAGCTTCCGTTCAGGGAATTCAATTTTAGGGTATACTCTGGGTTTGGGAATATATACCTTTTCCTCTTTGCAGGAAACAAAAAAGATTATGGCAAGTATTAGTACAGTTATGATCGATTTCTGCATAAATTAGTTTGCGGTAGTTTCGTTGACAGGAATTGTAATTCTGATACTTTCTATTCTTCGTTCGGAGGCATTAAGAATGGTAAAATTCATGTCTTTGAAACTGATAACGGAATTTTTCTTTGGCATGCTACCATTCAAAAGCAAGAGCATCCCACCTATAGTTTCAGATCCTTCTCTGCCCTCATCAAAAAATGACGCTTCGAGATTCAATACCTTAGTTACATCAATCAGACTTGTTCTTCCCTCAAAAACAAAGGTATTATCGTTCAGTTTGGAATAGCCCATATCTTCAGGTTCATCGAATTCGTCGTTGATTTCCCCTACAATTTCCTCCAAAACGTCTTCAAGAGTCACTATTCCTGAGGTGCCTCCATATTCATCAACCACAATAGCGATATGGGTTCTTTTACTTTGAAAATCACCAAAAAGGTCATCAATTTTTTTGCTTTCCGGAACAAAAAATGCAGGCCTGATGAGCA
>JBIPOO010000086.1:0-14716 GCA_044379045.1 Saprospira sp. | reverse complement strand
CCAAAGGCCTGTGCGGCCTCTATATACTCGAGCGAGCGCACCCGCAAGAGTTCGGCACGTATAAATTTTGCGATGGCAGTCCAACTTACAGCACCGATAATGGCCATGACATAAAAAATAGAAGAAGTTTTTATAATAGCCAAAATCGCCAAAATGAGTATCAGCACTGGGATGGAAGTTACAATTTCTATAAGCCGCATCACTAAAATGTCGACTGGTACAGTAGTTTTTGCTCCCAGAAAAGGTATCATGACCAACAATTTAGACAAGAGAAAGGCAATGAACATAAGGACTGAAAATATCAGTGTGTTCACCAACATTTCATAAATCAGATAACCGCTGCCAATATTGTCGCCCATGGTATAACCCCTTACAACAAAGGCAATAAAAATATAGGAAATCAGCCCCAATATGCCCATAAAATAAGCTGCCCTCGACATGCGCAACCTGCTGTCGCCAAAATATCCCGCCAATGCTCCAAGAATAATTCCTATAAATGTTGCTATTGACATGGCTACAATCCCCACCAGCATTGCGATTCGGGTTCCGTGTATCATGCCGGAAAAAACATCGCGCCCCATATGGTCGGTTCCCAAATAATGGCGTCTTTTGTACTTTTTTAATCGCTGTTTTTCAAAGGGGCCCAAAGAAGCGTTGGCAACATCTGTTTTTTCGGGCCGGTAGGTAATGGGTGGAAAAATCACAAAATTATAGGTAAAGGTCTGTTCAGAGGGTTTACTCCAGTCATTGGTCAGAAAAACCTCGTTCCATTTCGACAGTTTTAAATCGACAAAATACTGGTGCAGTACCGGAGACATTATCTTAGTCTTTTTTTCCTTCACCCCGTTTTCATTGCTGATCATTACATTTACCGAACAGAAAATGGGTTTATCATTGGCTAAAAAATCAGCAAAAACAGCAAGGGCCAGGATAAAAATAAAAAAGCGGAGCGACCAGACTGCCAGACGGTTTTTATTGAACTGTCTGGCAACAATAGCGGCATAGCTCTGCCCCGACTGTTGCATGGCAGCTGCAATTTTATCTTCCCTATTTTTACTGAATAACCACATTTATTATGAATCGAAACTTATTTAAACGAAATACGCGGATCAACCACGGCATAGAGAATATCTGCGATGAGATTGCCAATCATGGTAAGTATTGCTGCCAGCATCGCAACCGTAAAAACAATAGGCCAATCTCTTTCACCAATTGCTCTCAAAACTAAAACGCCCATGCCGGGTACATTGTAAATCAATTCTATTGCAATTGCTCCAGATAATGCCCTAGGAAAAACAGAACTAAAAAGCGTGATAATTGGGAAAAGTGAATTCCTGAAAGCATGTTTCCATATGACCTTATGTTCGCTCAACCCCTTTGAATCTGCAGTTCTGATATAATCCTGACGCAAAACACCCAACATAGCTCCTCGCATCTGACGCGAAAGGTAGGCAAAAGAACTGATGGTAATACAAAAAGTAGGCAAAAAGAGATGATATAGAATATCCATATATTTTGCCGTGAAAGAAACATCAGGATTATTGGCCAGTTCCATCGACTGTACTCCGCTGGTTGGAAACCAATCGTACATCAGTCCGTAGTTTTTGGTTGTAAAAAACACGATAAGCAGGGTTCCAATCCAGAATGAAGGCAGCGAGTACAAAATAAACAACACTGTTGTTGACAGATTATCCATATAACTACCCTTGGCGTAAATACCGCGAATGCTGATACTGAAATTTCGAGTCTTCTCTTTGAGTTTGCTTCTCAAGCTTCTGATTCCCCAAATTGCGAGGGGAATGCTGATTATCAAAAATTTGGCGATAAGCGGAATCAGAATAAAAAGGAAAAACATTAAGGCCCAAATCCAGACATACATCAGTTTTAAAACCAAAATTGAATTGTCAGACAGATTTAAGAGCCGGAATCGGAAAAGATTCATCCAAAAACGCACAATTGATCCCATTGTCAAATTCCCCTGATTTGCCTTTTCTTTTAACCAAAGTGTGTAAAGCAGGAATGACATATTAGTTAATATCAGTACATAAAAAAACAGATTGTAACTGATTGAACCGTTGAGATAAAAGTAAAAAAGACAAACCATCAATATTGCGGCCAAAAATGCCTCAGTACTTAACAGGGGTTCATAACTATTGGTATGTTTTTTCCAAAATGCACTTTGTACACCAAGTGGAATCGATATGAGGTAAGAAATCAGAATTGAAAGCAGATTCATGAGAATCGTCCAAAACAAAGCGTCGGTCAGCCTCTTGGTCACCGGCAATCCATTTGTGTATGAGGTGCCAAAATCTCCCCTCAGAAATCCTTTGCCTGCATAAACCTTTAGTGTTTTATTAAGGGCATCTTTTTCTGTGCTTAATTTTGCGATTATTTTGCTTAGGGGGTCGATTTGACCCTTAAAACGGAGCACTACTTCTTCTACCTCAGTCAAAACTATCTTTATGCTATCGATGGCTTTCCTGCTGTATTGACGGGTACTGTCGTTTGCCCCAACAAGATCATTCAGCATGCGCATTTTGGCAAGATAAGGTTTTTGAAGTCGGATAAGACTATCTTCTTTATTTCGGATTTCACCTATTTCCTTGTAAAGATTTTCCACTTTCCGGTAATTGGTACTATCAACTGTGCTAAACCAGGGATAATCGCCAAACATCCAGGTATGATACTGATTATCAAAACCGTACACTTGAACAGCGGGTATGTAAAGCTTGTAAGGCGTAGCATTTTTCTTCAGGTAGTTGAAACTAAGTTTCAATTTTGATACCTCATTTTTTAATTCATTCAACACATCAAAGCGACCTGTATTAACTAACTCGTTCAGTCTATCCAATTTAAACTGGATAGTTTTTTCCTGATAATCTTTGAGTAGTTCCTCAGTAAGATCCCTGCTTCCCCTTCTGATTTCGAAAAACTCTTCACGCTCGGGCAATGCTGTGCAGGTAATGAGTACCATGCGCAATTGCTGATAATATGCTTTAACCGCATCTGCATTACCATAGACCGAAATCAGACGGCTCACCAGGTTACGGTGTTCCGATTTTATAATTTTGTACAAATCCTTTGGATAGGCTGCCGAGGTAAATGTAAAATAGAATGAAGGCTTATCCAAGCCCAATTTCTTAGACTTGATAAGATAATTATCCTCCGATGACAATAGATTTTGAGCACCAGACGAACCCTGTGGCCCATCGCTAACCATTTGGTTGACAGGATCGCCCGGTGCCATTTTGCTAAGTCCAAAAATAATGAGGGAAATAGCCAAAAAGGTTGGGATAAAGATCAATATTCGTTTGACGATATATTGAAACATATTATGAATTTAAATGCACTGTCATTGGTAGTAAAAAATAGAATTTTCCTGAGAACTCCAAAAATATAGAATACTGCGCTATTTTTTTTAAAAACCTAATAATATTTTAAGCTTTGGAATGGAGGAAAAGAGCAAAGCCAAAGGAAAAAGGACTTTGATACCATTCACTCCCTAAAGAAAGATGGATCTTTAAGTTTGATAATCTGTTTGTTTTTTTCGTAAAACACCAGTATTTGAGCATCAAAATCAGCGTATCCCTATAGACTTCGAGGACAGTATTGTCTATTAAATTCGTGTTTAAAAATCAATTTCAAGCCACAATGGACAGTAAAAACATGGCCCCGATATCTATCGAGACACATATTTGCTATAGCGATTGACCTTATACCTTTACTTTTTCTTGCCTCTTAATTCCTGATTAAAACTAAGACAAGCTTTGACAAAATCGACAAAAAGCGGATGCGGTTCCTCTACCCTACTTTTATATTCAGGATGAAACTGAACTCCAACAAACCAACGATGTGAGGGAATTTCGACAATTTCAACAAGCTTAGTATCTGGATTGACACCTGCTGCTTTCATACCAGCATCTTCGAATTGACTCAGGTATTTGTTATTGAATTCGAAACGGTGACGATGACGTTCCGTAATTGTTTTTTTACCATAGATAGTTTTCACACGGCTATCTTTTTTCAGTTCACAGGGATAAGCACCCAGACGCATTGTACCGCCTTTCTCCTGAATATTCTTTTGTTCAGCCATCATATCTATGACAGGATATTCCGTATTGGGGCTCATTTCTGTCGATGCGGCACCCTTCATACCCAATACATTCTGAGCAAATTCAACTACAGCACACTGCATACCAAGGCAAATACCAAGGAAAGGTATATTTTGCTCGCGCAGGTATTGTATGCTGATAATTTTTCCTTCAATTCCACGTTCCCCAAAACCCGGTGCAACAATCACACCTGACAAGTCTTTGAACGTCTCAGCCACATTTGAAGCATTGATATGCGATGAGTGTATATACTGAATTGAAACCTTACTTTCGTTGGCTACGCCAGCATGTACAAAAGCCTCATGGATAGATTTGTAGGCATCCTGTAATTCTATGTACTTACCAACAAGACCAATTTTAATTTCATGTACCGGGTTTTTGAGTAATCCCAAAAATGCCTTCCATTTGTCGAGTTTAGGTTCGTGACGTTCGAGCAATCGTAACTTGGCAAGTACGGTGGCATCGAGTTTCTCTTTTAGCATCAGCAGTGGCACAACATAAATAGAATCGGCATCGCGGGCTTCGACTACCGATCCAAAATCGAGATTGCAGAAAAGTGCCAGTTTACGGCGCAGTTCTGTAGATAACTCATGTTCTGTTCTGCAAACTAAAATATCGGGTTGAATACCAGAGCTAAGCAGTTCCTTTACCGAATGTTGAGTAGGTTTTGTTTTTAGCTCTCCCGCAGCCTTTAGATAGGGTATTAAAGTAAGGTGAATCGTGATACAATTTTCACGGCCCAGTTCCCAACGCATTTGGCGCATAGCCTCGATGTAGGGCAAAGATTCGATATCACCAACAGTTCCGCCTATCTCTACCAAAACGATATCATATTCACCGTTGGCAAGGCTCATAATTTTCCGCTTAATCTCATCGGTGATATGTGGAACAACCTGTACTGTTTTGCCCAAATAATCACCTGCACGTTCTTTATTGATGACGGTCTGATAAATTCGGCCGGTAGTTACATTGTTGGCCTGCGAAGTGGTGATATTGAGAAATCTTTCATAATGTCCAAGATCCAGATCGGTTTCAGCTCCATCTTCTGTAACATAGCACTCGCCGTGCTCGTATGGATTGAGAGTCCCGGGATCGACGTTGATGTATGGGTCGAGTTTAAGAATGCTGACCGAGAACCCGCGCGACTGAAGCAGTTTGCCCAAGGATGCGGCAACTATTCCCTTTCCGAGAGACGAACTTACGCCGCCTGTTACAAAGATAAATTTGGTCATTATTTTCATACTGTGCTTATGTTTCCGCAAAAGTAAAGTTTTCGGCTTTAATAAATCAGCACAGCCATCTTTTTTTCAGAAAAATCGAAATTATTCACTTGACAACAGTATTTGCAAAGAGTTGCCAAAGCAAGGAATTCCTATTTATTTACGAGTGTTTCGATGGTTTTGTACAGATTTTCAATCACTTTTGATTGATTCTGAATCGTTTTACGCAACTCATCCATCTCACCTTTTATCAAAGTTTTTACATTTGAAGGTGAAGGAAGGAAAGGACTTATCTTGGCACGGACATACCAGATTTCTACAACTTCCGTAATTTTTACATCGTAGGGTTCATAATAAGCATTGTCGGAAATAAGCGTTACGCATTTTTCCTCTCTTATTTTATTTTGAACCCTTTTTACCAAAACATCACCTTTGGTAACAAATACGTACACATAACTGTCTTTGAGAGAATTTTCCCATAGTGTAGGTTCCAGATAAGAACAAACAACTTTATCCCCTTCGAAAAGTGTGGGTTCCATACTGTCGCCCGATACATCGAATGAGCGGTGGGTGCCAACCTTATATTTATAGTCTGGCAAGGTATATGTCGGTAATTCCTGAACAAAGGTTGGGTCGCTCGACTCGGATGCGTAACCTGCCTGTGCTGGAATAGGCACATGCACGATGCGTTCATCGTTTTGCGAATCGGTTACAATGGTCAGTACTTTAAAATTCTTGTGATCATCCTCCTTCATAAAGTGTGGACCTTCTCCGGAAAAGAGATAAACCGGATTCATTTTGTAGACCTCAACAGCTTTTCGAATAAGTTCGATGGTAACATCTCTTCGGTTTTTTAAAATCTCACTGAGCGATTGTGGAAGATATTCGAGCTGCATAGCAAACTGCCTGCTGGACTTTACGCGCTGTTCTTTGCGCAGCTTGTTATGACAATTTATAAAACGCTGTGTAACAATACTATTCATATGAGATTCCCTTTATAATATCAGTAAAAAAGCAAAAAGCTTTGAATTACAATGTAAATTTAGGGCATATAGACTATATTGTCAATTATTTAATCAAATAAATTAAATAACTAAGCAAAAAAATTATTAAAACAGGAAATTTGTATCTTATTTGATGAGACTTTTGTTTTGTATTAAGAAAGCATACAGAGAAAAAATGATACCGTGAAAGTCCTAATACCTGATACCTGTTATAAAATAAGCACACGGAGAATAAGAGAAACGGAGAAAATCCTGATACTTGATACCTGATACTTGATACTTGATACTAAAAGCACACCGAGAATAAGAGAAACGGAGAAAGTCCCGATACTTGATACCTGATACTAAAAGCACACAGAGAATAAGAGAAACTGAGAAAATCCCAATACCTGATACTTGATACCCGATACTTGATACAAATAAGCATACGGAGAATAAGAGAAACTGAGAAAGTCCCGATACTTGATACCTGATACCTGATACAAATAAGCACACAGAGAATAAGAGAAACGGAGAAAGTCCCAATACTTGATACTTGATACCCGATACTTGATACAAATAAGCATAAGGAGAATAAGAGAAACTGAGAAAGTCCCAATACTTGATACTTGATACCGATACTTGATACAATTTCCAACTAAAATCCCTACCTCGGCACCTCTATCCCAGCAATAATCTCCTCAATAACATCCTCAATTTGAAGGCCTTCCATCTCTCTTTCGGGCGTAAGGATTATCCTGTGATTGAGCACCGGACTTGCAACAAAACGAATATCATCGGGCGTAACAAAATCGCGTCCATTCATAGCTGCATATGCTTTGGATGTCTGCATAATTGCCAGAGAAGCCCTGGGAGAGGCACCCAAGAACAAATCGGCATGAGAGCGGGTATTATGAATAATTTCGGCAATATAATCTAGTAATTGATCTTTTATATAGATTTTCTCGATAATGTCCTGACATTCTTTTATCTCCTGAGCAGTCAAAACGGCTTGTACATCATCAACCTGACGTTTTTTGAAATCGTCTTTGAAACGATACAGAATTTGACGTTCTTCTTCCAATGCTGGATATTCCAAAATAATTCTGAACAGAAAACGGTCGAGCTGCGCCTCGGGAAGTTTATAGGTTCCCTCCTGCTCTATCGGATTCTGAGTTGCCAAAACCATAAAAGGAAAAGACATTTTATAGGTAGTTCCATCCACAGTAATCTGTTTTTCCTCCATCACCTCAAACAAAGAAGCCTGTGTTTTGGCCGGTGCGCGATTGATTTCATCTATGAGAACCAGATTGGAGAAAATTGGGCCGCGGTTGAATTCAAATTTTGATTGTTGCTGATTAAAAATAGTTGTACCGGTTACATCGGATGGCATTAAGTCGGGGGTAAATTGTAACCTTTTAAAATCGACATTGAGCGTCTGAGCCATTAGCTTAGCCGCCAATGTTTTTGCAATACCGGGAACACCTTCGAGCAACACATGTCCACCTGCAAAAAGCGCTATCAGGGTTAGGTCAATCATATTATCCTGACCCACAATTATCTTTTGAACCTCAGCTTTTACCTTGGCTACTGCTTCCTGTATCTTGGTTACATCGACGGATGAGGGGGCGAATTGCTCGTATGCGTTATCGTTTAAATCATTCATAACGGTTATGATTTCGGTTATTTGTTAAAATTCAATTAAAAGAAACTGCAAAATACACACAAATTCGAAAATTTGATATCTTTTTTTAGATTGAGCTCAGTTTTTTCAATAGGGCAAATTTGACAAATAATGTTAGCTTATTATTTAGGTTTTTATTAGCAAGATTTATAACTTTGCGCAGCTTAATAAAATATATTTTTTAAAACAATGCATTATGGCTAAAGTAGAACTGATTATGCCCAAATTGGGTGAAAGTATCATAGAAGCAACAATTTTGGGATGGAACAAAAAAGTGGGCGACAAGATTGAAATGGACGAAAACGTGCTCACAATCGCTACCGACAAGGTAGATACCGATGTTCCTTCGCCCGTTGCCGGTACACTTGCTGAAATCCTTTTCCAGGAAGGTGCTACTGTAGGTGTTGGGTCTGCTATAGCTATTATCGAAACCTCGGCCGGAGCTGAAGTAAAATCATCCCCTGCTGTTGTTGAAAACACCGTTAAAACTGAAGCTGCTCCAAAACAGGAAGAAGCTGTGCAGACAGCCGTAGCCGAAGTTGTGAACACAAATTATGGCGATGCCAATCGTTTCTATTCACCATTGGTCAAGAGTATTGCCAAGGAAGAAGGAATCGGACTCGAAGAGCTCGAAAAAGTAAGCGGAAGCGGACAAGGTGGCAGACTTACAAAATCTGATATCCTGGCTTATTTGAAAAATCGCGGCACTGTAACTGCTACCAAAACAGCTCCAGTACAAAGCACACAGGTTAATCCGCAAACAGTTGCTGTTCAGCAGTTTAATCTACCAACTATCGATACAGGTGGCAATGTCGAAATCATCGAGATGGATCGTATGCGCAAGCTTATTGCAGAGCATATGGTGATGTCAAAGCACGTTTCGCCACACGTAACTTCTTTTGTCGAAGTGGATGTTACGAATATGGTGCTTTGGAGAGAAAAAATCAAAAAACCTTTCGAAAGCAAATATGGTGACAAAATCACCTTCACGCCTATTTTCATCGAAGCTATTACTAAGGCTATCGCCGATTATCCGCTTATCAATATCTCAGTTCGCGGAACCGAAATTATCCGTTACAAAGATATCAACATTGGAATGGCTGCTGCCCTGCCTACTGGCAACCTCATTGTTCCGGTCATTAAAAATGCCGATACATTAAACCTTGTAGGGATTACCAAAAAAGTAAACGACCTTGCACAGCGTGCCCGTGCAGGTAAATTGGCTCCCGATGAAATCAAAGGAGGTACTTTTACCCTTACGAATGTCGGAACCTTCGGCAATGTGATGGGTACACCCATCATCAATCAGCCTCAGGTGGCGATTATGGCAACTGGTGCGATTCGTAAAAAACCAGCAGTGCTCGAAACGCCTCAGGGCGATGTTATTGCAATTCGTCATATGATGTTCTTGTCAATGTCTTATGACCACCGCGTAGTCGATGGCGCCTTGGGTGGTTCCTTCATCCGAAAAGTTGGCGATTATTTAGAGGCCTTTGATATGAATAGAGAAATTTAAAATGAGCATTGAGCAGTAGGAAGTAAGAAGTAGGAAGTGAGAAGTCTAGTTTCTGAATTATTGTACTTAAGATATCTCTTCATTCATAATTGATCTGTATAGTTAAGCAGAAATTGGAGTTCAAAGCAATCTAATTTCTGCTTTTTGTTTTTTACAAATATTCGAGATGATATTTTGCTCTAAATTTAACAGGCCTAAATCGAAAAAAATTTAATCTGACTAAGTTTGAATATAACTTTGTTGACTGAATACTTACTTAATCAAAAACAATAACATGAGAAAACTAATCTTCCTGGCACTTGCGCTCTCGCTCTTTATCTCTGCTCAGGCGCAGGACAATGTTTTAAAATACAAAATTGACCTTAACAAGGTTGTTGATGATCAACTCACCGTTGAATTAACAGTACCGCAAATGAAAGAAGACAAGGTCTCTTTTCACTTGCCCAAAATGGTTCCGGGGACTTATAGCATCTATGATTTTGGAAGGTTCGTGACCGATATCAATGTGTTTGATAAGGATGGAAATGGCCTCGATTTCAAAAGAATTGACAACAATAGCTGGGAAATCCTTGATGCAAAGAAGCTTGCTAAAATTGTTTACAAAGTTGAAGACACCTGGGATACCAAGAAAGAAAACGTAGTTTTTGAACCTGCAGGTACGAATATTGATGCCGACAAAGTCTTTGTGTTTAACAATCACGGTATTTTTGGCTTTTTCAAAGGCATGGAATACAATCCAATCCGAATTGAAATCGACCGTCCTGCCAAGTTTTTCGGCGGAACTGCCATGAAAAGAGTTGGTGGCGATCAAGACACCGATGTTTTCGAGGCCCGCAGTTACCACTACCTGGTCGATTCGCCTATCATGTTTGCCGAGCCCGACACAGCTATTATCAAAGTAGGCAATGCAGAGGTACTCATTCATACCTACTCTCCTAGCGGCAAAGTAAAATCGAAAGATTTGGTAGCCGATATTTTTCCAGTACTCGATGCGCAAAGAGAATATCTTGGCGGCAAATTGCCTGTTGATAACTATGCCTTTATCATATTTCTGAATAAGACTGGGCAAGGTTTCCTTTCAGGATCGGCTGGGGCCTTGGAACATTCCTACTCTTCATTCTATTGCCTGTTTGAAGGCAAACCCGAGTCGATTGCTCAAACAGTGCGCGATGTTGCTGCTCATGAGTTTTTCCATATTGTTACACCACTTTCAATTCACTCTGAAGAAATTCATTATTTCGATTTTATCGATCCTAAAATGTCGGAACACTTGTGGTTATACGAGGGAGTCACTGAATACTCAGCCCAACATGTTCAGGCAAAACAGGGTTTGGTTTCGGCAGAGCATTTCTTAGATGAAATGTCAAAAAAAATGGCCAGTTCCGAAATGTTCAATTCCGACATTTCTTTTACTGAAATGAGCAAAACCTGCTTGGATAAAAATAAAAATCAGTATTCCAATGTGTACCTCAAAGGTGCCCTTATCGGAATGGCCGTAGATCTGAAACTCCGCATTCTTTCGGGCGGAAGCTACGGAATCCAAAATCTGATGGTGGATCTCAGCAAAAAATATGGCATTGAAAAACCATTCAAAGACGGCGAACTCTTCGATGAGATGGCTGCGCTAAGCGGATTTCCTGAAATCAAGGACTTCATGCAAAAGCACGTAGGAGGCGCTGCAGAACTGCCCATAAAAGAATTGATAAAAGAAGCCGGCATCGACTATTC
The DNA here is from genome assembly GCA_044379045.1 of Saprospira sp. Lineage (GTDB taxonomy): Bacteria > Bacteroidota > Bacteroidia > Chitinophagales > Saprospiraceae > Saprospira. The sequence goes on along the minus strand of JBIPOO010000086.1, from coordinate 3,473 downwards.
TGACGATGGTTTTATCGAAGAGTTGTCTATTTTTGGCTTCGATCCTCAACGTGGAATAACCTTTGACATGACGAGAGGTATGCTAAAGCTACTCGGTATGGGAATCGATGATTTTGGTAAAGAACTTGGTTTCAAAGATGGCGACCTGCTCAAAACTTGGAATGGCGAAGAACTGAAACTGACCAATATTCAGCAGGTACTTACTTCTTATGCTATGTCTGCAGGCGAAGGCAACGAACTAAAAGTAACCGTGCTGCGTGAAAAAGAAATTTCTGCCAAGGAAAAGAAAAAGCGCGAAAAAGCCCTCAAAAAAGGTAAAAAAGTTGAAGAGCTTCCTATGACTGAAGTTAACCTGAGCGGCAAACTTAAAAAAGTTAGAACGCCTCAAAAACACGCTTTTAATATCAATGACAATGCTACAGAACAGCAAATGCTCATTCGCAAGAGTTGGTTGGGTGAGTACAAGAGAGAAAGTGAAATGAAGAAATAGAACTTAAAGTTCAACTGATAAATTAAAATGCCTCCAAATTATCTGAAAATATTTGGGGGCATTTTTATGCTAAAACCAAAGTTGACCTATTTTACCTATCATTAGATTATTTCCTATACATTATTAAGTTTACTTAATATCCTTATTAACCTAATCCTGTTTTTTCTTTGCAACAAAACAGGCATAAAATGCAATGGTATAAAAAAGATTATCAAAAACAGTCCCATAGTAATTTTTCCCTGTATCAAACTTTGGATTATCAATGGAAATATCACTAAAGCTGGTACAGTATGAGCAATTTCAGAAGATTTGGAAAGTCTTATGAGTTCATAGATTTTTCTTAATCCAAACTTTATTTGTTGCGAATTTTTCTTTTGAAAAGTAACCATTACTCTGAAATATTTTACCAAAAAAATAACGTATAAAAAATCAACAATATAAGACGGAATAAAATTAAAATATTGATCATCTATCTTTTTTTCCAATTCTAAAGCTAAATTTAAAAAGCTAAAGACAGGAACAGAAAGTAAATTTATTGCAAAAGCAGTAAATACAGAAAAGAGAGGGTTAAGTTCATCTAAAGAGCCCCAAAATTTTAAGATATAAAGAACAAAAGCTATAGACATTAAAATCGATAACAACAGAAAAATTACTTTCATGTAAATACTCATAATATATTCTTTATGTTGATTAAAATCTTTTTATGATCATAAAAATATCATGCTTTAATTTTAATTCATTTCTTTTCGTATTAATAAAGCATTAATTCCAATTCGCATATTTATATACAATTGTACATTTTAATAATACTAACATAACAATCGGTTAAGGTAATAGAAACAGTACAAAACTACTTTTGTGCTCGAAAATATTACTAAAAAAAATACCGATTCGCATGAAAAAGACTTTCAAAACCTCTGTTTATTTATTCTTGTTGATATGTGTTTGTACCTCATTTCTACAAGCACAAAATTTTAACATCAATAATCTAGCAGTACTCTTAGCTGATTCAAATATAAACAATACGACTGTACGCGTACTGGAACTTGATAAAAACACAGCTTCTCAATCTCCGGTTCAAAGTATACAAATAAGTGGTACGGGTACAGCTGCCATAAGAGTTTCGGGTTCAGCAACTTCAACCTTGTATGCATCGAATTCAAAAGATGGAAGCCTGCTTTGTTTAACAGGTTTCAACTCCACAACTACAACTGTAAACGCCAATACATTAAACCCAAGAGCGGTTATTACTATTAACAATAGTGGCAGCATCTCAATTCCTACAACTTATACCGGAATTTCGGGAAATCAGGCAAGAGCTGCATGTACCGCCAATAATGTCGATTGGTATATTGGCGATCAGGGTGGCATTTATACTAACAACACATCAACCCCAAGCCCATCGGGCAATTTTCGTTCAGTAAGAGCTTTTGGAGATAGCGTCTATGTTTTTAAAGCTTCAACATTATCGGCTCCTGTTGGTACTATTTCGGCAATAAGCGGAGGAACAATTACTGATTTGCCGGGTTTACCATTGGGTGCATCATCTAGACAGGATTTTTATTTAATTTCGAGTGGCTCAAATGGAAATATTTTTGACGTTCTGTATATTTTAGATGCGACTAGTGCTACAGTTGGAACCATTTTTAAATTTTCTTTAGTTGCTGGTTCTTGGGTAGCAAATGGTTCTCACAGTACAAATTTTGGTGGGTTCTCAATTGCTGCTGAAGCCTCAGGTACAGGAGCTAATCTTTTTGTTTCTTCGGGAACAGGAGCAACTGCAAATAATAATCTAATCAAGCTATTTGATGCGGCAGGCCACAATAGCAACATCAATATTACAACTGCAAACAATGTTATTTTATTCTCTGCTACCAATAATAGAATTATAAAAGGTATTGCATTTGCACCAAAGCTGGCAGTTCCTGTTTTTACTCAATTGCCGACACAGTGTAGTGGTCAGTTATTTAACCTTCCCGACACATCAAATAATGGTATTGTAGGTAGCTGGTCACCTGCAATAGACACAGCAAATACAACAATCTACACTTTTACGCCCGATAGCGCACAAAATGCTGTTACTACAACAATGACAGTTACGATTATACCAACTCAAACTCCTATCTTCACTCAAGTTTCCCCAATTTGCCAATATGGTTTCCTTGCTCCACTGCCAACTACGTCGAACAATGGAATTCTGGGTAGCTGGACACCAGCAATAAATAATATCCAAACAACAACTTATACCTTTGTCGATTCTTCGGGAGTTTGTATAAACGATGTTCAAATGACCATAGTTGTAAATCCATTGGTTGAACCTAGCTTTACACAAGTAGCTGCCATTTGTGTTGGCGCTTCTCTTTCTCCACTACCAACAACATCTAATGACAGTATTAGTGGTTACTGGCTGCCCCAATTAGATTCATCACAGACTACAACCTATGTATTTATTCCTGATTCGATATTTTGTGCAGATACAACTTCTATGACAATTACAGTCAATCAAACTACAGTTGTACCTACTTTCACTCAATTAGGCCCTATTTGTAGTGGCGATTCTATCATTTTACCATCTACTTCAAACAACAATGTTGTAGGAAACTGGTCGCCAACTATTAACAATACTCAAACAACCAATTATACATTTACACCACTGCCAAATCAGTGCGCTTCAACAGCAAGCATGACGGTCACTGTAAACCAGCCAATTGTACCAAATTTCCCAACACTGGATACAATTTGTTTTGGTGATTCAATAAATATTTTAACAAATAGCTCCAATAATCTGGTTACAGGTGTTTGGTCTCCTAATGCAAACAACACGCAAACGACAACCTACATTTTTACCCCAGATAGCATTCTGTGTGCAACAGAAGATACACTAACAATATTTGTCAACCCATTACCTGTTGTAAATGCAGGAAATGACATTGTAGTCTGCGACTCTAGTTTGCCAGTGAACATAACAGCAACTGCCAGCGGT
>JBIPOO010000319.1:0-4242 GCA_044379045.1 Saprospira sp. | reverse complement strand
AGACAGCATCAAATGGCATTTTTGGTACGCCTATTTTTATCGAGGGAAATTATTTGGTGACCATGCGCTTTCAAAGTCTGACTTATGCACCCGTCGAATGCTATGACCTGAACAGCGGAAATTTACTCTGGAGTGTCGATGTTACGGATTCAACCGGAAGATCTCTCCCTGTAGGTCTTCGCGACAATAGAGTATATGTAATGCGTTATACCGAAAGTCTTAACGATTCGCTATACGCACTCAATGTGGCCGATGGATCACGCATCTGGAAATCGAATGTAACGGTGTCGCCTTACATTACCGAAACAGGCGTATTTGATGCAGCCGGTAACTTTTACATCATGGGTCAGGGCTATCAAAGAACCTATAAAATCAATCCGCAAAACGGGCAGATGATCTGGCAGGCAAACACTGTACCTATGTCATCGGGAAGTGGCGAAATGGTTATCAATGATGACAACAATACAGGATATACCCTGGAGCAAAATGGTGGGATCTCTTATGTATGGGCGATAGACTTGAATAATGGTCAAAAGAAATATTCACATATTGTCAGTCAATTGCAGCCCGGCGGAAATGTGCCTCAATCGGCTATAATGCTTGGAAATGATGGCGTTATATACGCACAGCTTACCGAGGATAATGTTGCTGCGCTAAAAGACGATGGCAATCAATTGTCCTTATTCTGGCAGTCAAAGATTTATGGCAACTCCGCCTTCAGTCTTATGAGCGTTGGGCCCGATGGCTCGATTTATGCACCCAGTGGCGGAAAAATTATCCGTTTCGACCCTACCAATGGAGATACCCTGAGCCTGTCTGCATCGATTACGCAAGGTGGCTTTTACTCTCCAAGAATCACTGTTGCCAACAATAATATGATTTATGTAAGCAATGGAGAAAGTTATATCTATGCTTTCGATTATGACCTTAATCTTATCTGGTCCAATTATTTACCTAATAACAATACATCGGGTGTGACTATATCTGCAAATGGACTTGCTGCCGTAGCGGGTCTAAACTCAATAAGAGTCTTCACTCCTACAACAGTTGTGAATAGTACTGAACAAAATTTGGAATCTTTGCTGAGCATTTATCCCAATCCAAGTAGTTCCTGGGTTAACATCAAGACCGATTACAGCCTTACAGGAAAAATTTACAGCCTGATTGACCTGAACGGAAGAACCCTAAAAACAGGCCTTACTGCTGAGAACACGTCACTCGATTTGAGCGAATTTTCTTCAGGCTTGTATTACTTAAAAATTGAAGGCATCAGTCAGGTATTCAAAATAATGAAAATGTAGGGAAATCAGCTCATAAAAGCTGTTCAGGGATAAAAAATAAATCCCTATGATGCGCCCCCCTAAATTTGTAACTTTAATAGTTTATAACTTTACATAACATAAATAATTTACTACGAAATCAGTCAATTAAAAAAACTAGTTTAAATATGATTTTAATTTAAAAATGGAATCTATAGTTAGTTATAAAGTGTCAAATCCGCTGTTAATTGATAAAATTTCGTCAATAGTTTTTTGGCGTAGGTCAGCTGATTGTACGGAATCAACTATATTTTTGCCTAACAATAGCTGCGGTTTTGGATTTACGCTATCGGGAGATTTATTATTAAAAAACAAAACTGATTTTCATAGAATGCCCGCATTTGGCACCAGAAATACATTGACAAAAGCAAGCATAATTAAAACCTCGGGCGATTTTTTAAATATTTCAGTGCGGTTAACAGTTCCAAACGGATTGAGTTTATTTACAAAAATACCGATGAATATTGTTTATGAAGATGTCGCAACTTCGTTAAACGATATTTTTTCAAATCAAGAAATTGCTGACCTGGTTGATTCGCTCTTAGAGGCCTCAACCGATGAAGAAAAAATTATGGTGTTGGAACATTTTTTAGTGTCTAAAATAATTGTTTCGCATCCGCCTTTGTTTGTGGCACTCATCAATAAAATTCATGCAGCAAAAGGTCAGTGTACTATAGCTCAATTGGCTGCATATTTCACTATTTCTGAACGTACAATTCATCGATTATTCAATAAGTTAGTGGGTGTAAATCCGAAAAATTATATTAATCTAATACGTTTTAGAACGGTATTGCAACTTGCTTCCAAACCAAATAGTGATTTGTTAAGCAATGCATTTGATGTAGGCTACTACGATCAGTCGCATTTTATTAAAAATTTTAAAAACTTTAGCACGCTAACGCCTTCACAATTTTTCGATAATAAATCTATTGACAAGGTGTCCGATTTTTACAATCTTTAGTTTTTTTTAATAAATACCTTTGCACTAAATACAATTTAATATTTAGTTAGATGAAGTACTTATTTTTAATTTTTTCCATCTGTTCATTTAATCTATTATTTGGACAAACTTTAGAGCGTAAAGTTCAATTTGGTGCCAGAATAGAATATGTGACCGAGAATGGGCAATCGGGCTGTAAAGTACAGCAAGTTGCAAGAGGAACAAGCGTTGCGCTTGAATTGCTGGAAAATGATTTGATTCAGAAAATTGGAGCATCCACTTTTGGCTCAACAGACGAATTTATCAATAAATTCTTAACCTACTCTCCGAATCAAGAAGTTCAGTTGACCGTTTTGCGTGGCAAAAAGAAACTTGTATTAAAGGCAAAAGCTGTTGCCCGTCCCTATGAAACTGATGACAATGCAACCGTCATTTACGATGAGGCCGCTTACAAAGGCGGACAATTGCGCGTCATCATCAACAAGCCTTTCAAAGAAAATAAAATGCCGGCAATGCTCTTTATACCGGGATATACCTGCAGCAGCATCGATGAATTACCAGCAAGTCATCCGTACAAACGAATCGTAGATGCATACGTAGACGCCGGGTATGTAACCCTGCGCATCGAAAAAAGCGGATTGGGCGACAGCAAAAATACGCCACCTTGCGAGTCTTGTGACTTGATGGATGAAATCGAAAATTTTGAAGTTGGATTGAAAAAATTGAAATCCCTCCCTTACGTCGATACCAATCAAATCATTATTGTTGGACACTCGATGGGTGGAATTATTGCACCCGCATTAAGTGCCAGACATAAAGTTGCTGGAGTAGTTGTTTATGGAACAACGGCCAAATCCTGGTTTGAGAATCAAATAGAAATGTATCGCGTGCAAAATGCCCTGGCAGGAATGAACCCCATTGAGGTGGAACAGTCGGTAATCGAACAGTATGATTTGAATTATCGCTACTTTGTAAAAAAAGAAAAACTCGAGGATATGGCCAAAAATCCGGAAGTAGATAGCGTTTTACGCAGCACTTGGGGCTACGATGGGAAAGGGAAGATTTTTGAACGCAACGCAGAGTACTGGCGTCAGATTCAGGATATCCCACATCTTGAAAACTGGAAGAACACGACAGCCAAGGTATTGGTACAATTTGGCGAATCCGATTTTCAGGCATTTTCAAAGGCAGACCACCAGCAAATAGTGAACACCGTGAATTACTTCCATCCGGGAAATGCAACATTGATGACTTATCCTTCAACGGATCATTATTTTGCAAAATCGGGCACTATGCAGGAGGCTTACAACAAGTTTGTAAACGGTCAGATTCAACAACTCTTCGATGAATATAACCCGGAGGTAGGTTTGTCGGCAGTGAAATGGAGCAATGAAATCTTATCGAAAAAAGATGAACCCAAAATTGCAGAAAAAGGCTGGAAAAAACTGAATACAGCGCGTTACCCAGGCAAACAGGATGATATTACTTTTATCAATGAAAATGAGGGTTGGTATGTGAATGGACTTGGAAGCATTTATCATACAAAAGATGCAGGAGCAAATTGGGAAAAACAATTAGAAAAGAAAGGGACTTTCTTCCGCTGCATCGCATTTGTGGATAGCCTGCGTGGTTTTGCCGGTACGGTTGGTACCGAATATTTTCCAAATGTATCTGACACCATTCCATTATATGGAACTTCCGATGGTGGAAAAACCTGGAATCCGGTTTCATACAATGGACCCTATGTGAAAGGACTTTGCGCCATTGAAATAGTGAAGGAACAATTTATCAATCAGGGAAAAATAGATTACAAAATTCATATTTACGCTGTTGGTCGTGTTGGTTCTCCTGCCAATATGATGGTTTCGCACGATGGTGGTTTAAGCTGGACATCCAATAGTATGAACAAAGACTGTAAAATGCTTTTCGACATCAAAATGTTTGATAAAAACAACGGATTTGTTTGTGCCGCAACGAGTGAAG
>JBIPOO010000318.1:0-4262 GCA_044379045.1 Saprospira sp. | reverse complement strand
ATATCAAACTTCTATTTTGCTATTTTTTTAATTGTTGTCCCCTGGGATTAAGGTTTACAGGTTTTTCTTCCAAAATAAGACCGATTTCGGGTGGAAAAAATACTGAATCGCTGTCGGGGTCGTACAATCCGCTTATTTCACTGTTAATCGGAAAATTACTGTGCAGTTCAGAAAAAGCAGCATCAAATTTTGTCTGTAACTGTTTACCTTTAAATTCATAGGCTACTGTCAAAGCATAATTTCTACTGCTTTTCCAGCTAACAAATGATCTTGAATGTCTTACAACTTTTGCTTTGATGGTGAAACCACTGCCAAGAGCTCTTAAACGACGCAGATAATTTTTATTGGCATAGTTTAAAAAGAGAAAGGCAAAAGTTTCGGCAAGTATAAATAAAAACAAAAGCGGTAACCAGCCTAAATTAGATATCATACCGTTCACCGCGAGCGTTATTACCGGGATAAATGGAACTATGAGGGCAAATACCCCAAAGAAATAATAGGCAGTAAGGCCTCTGTGCATCGGGATTTTCTTTTTCAGCTGCAGGGCATCTCTTGGTCTTTTATCTGGTAGGCTGATGCTTAGAAATTTCATAAGTATCAGTTGTTTACTTTGGTTTCTTGTATCAATTTTTCAACTTTTTCCACAAGTTGGCTGCTGCCGATATACACGGGTGTACGCTGATGTAATTTTTCGGCTTTCTGTTCCAGAATTCGTGTTTTGCCATCACTTGCTTTACCTCCGGCTTGTTCCATGATAAAGGACAAAGGATTGCATTCGTAAAGTAGCCTAAGTTTGCCATTTGTAGCTTTTTCAGTTCCAGGATACATGAAAATACCTCCTTTGAGTAGGGTGCGATGAACATCGGCCACCATTGAACCGATATATCTGAATTTGAAAGCATCTTCAATACAATCGTCGATGAATTTTTTTACGCCGGGTTCGAATTCGCGGTAAGCACTGTGATTTACCGAGTAAATATCGGCCTTTTCGGGTAATCTTATGTCGGGATGCGAGAGGCAAAATTCTCCAATTGAAGGATCTAAGGTAAATCCGTTAACCCCTTTGCCTGTGGTATAAACGAGCATGGTTGAAGAGCCGTACAATACATAGCCTGCAGCCACCTGTTCGGTACCATTTTGTAAAAAGTCCTCAAGCTGAACTTCCGCACTGGTTGATTTTCTGCGATAAATCGCAAAAATTGTTCCGATGGAAACATTTACATCGATATTCGAAGAGCCATCGAGCGGGTCGAAAATTACTACATATTTGGCATTGCCACTGCTGTGAATAGGTACAAAGGTGTCATTTTCTTCCGATGCAATCCCACAGCATTCCCCACTGTTTTTGAGGCAGGAAATAAGCAGATTGTCTGCCATGACATCCAGTTTTTGCTGTGCTTCGCCAGATGAGTTTTCATTGCCGGCTATGCCTGTTATATCAGCCAAACCAGCTTTGTTGACTTCTCTGCTGATTATTTTTGATGCGAGTCCTATATCTCTTAAAAGTCCGGATAATTCTCCACTGGCAAATGGAAAATCTTTTTGACGGCGGATGATGAATTCATCCAAAGTAATTAAATTATTCATGATTAATAATGCTATTTATATCTGCCTCTGTTTTTTGATTTAGGAGTTACTAGCGGTCCACTGACAATATCTCTCAGGTACTTTGCCGATAACATGGAAAGTCCTCCCAACAAGCCTCCAATAATGCCAACAAATAGTAAAGTTGTTGAGGGCGAACCAAAGGGTAGGATAGTGGACATTTTTTCAAGAAGTATTCCTCCATTTAGCGAATTTGACCAAAAAGCCATCAGGTACCAAAACAGGCCCACCGAGAGCAATCCGCATAAAAAACTCAGATAAGCCTTCATCTGAAGGCCGAATCCAAGTAATATTGCTGGTACAATAGCCGACCACCACCACCATGGCATAAAATAATGTAGTGGAAAGGCCAATATTAAAATGAGTATAAAACCGATTAAAAATCTCATCTTGTTAATTTTTTAGATTATTTGCTCATGCGCTGTTTCTCCAAAATCATTGCGCCCCCTTTATTATCTTTTAAAAATTGCGCATTGTAATATTTTCCGGCAGCCCAGTCGCCAACCATGTTGCTGTAGAAATAACTGCCTGGATTGCCCGACTGACCGCCTGGATAAATTGTTTTGGCTGTACTGTTCTGCCCAAGTTCAACCATCATTTTCCAGGATGGCCCACTGCTGGATCGATCTTTATAAATTGCTTTTCCTTCTTTTCTCGACGCTTCGTAATTATAGCGGTTGCTCACTGCATTGAGTGAATGATAGGATCCGTCAACATCAACGTTGAAAATCGAGAATTCAGGAATTCTGGCGAGGTGCATCAGCGCTGTCGATTTCATTTCTGCCCAGCTCATTACTTTTTTATCTTTATTTCTGGGAACAGTTTTGAATGTTTTTTTGAAAGAAGCGGTGACTACATCGCCTATATTTTCTTTTTGCTCAGTTGAAATGATGTCAATTACAAAGCTGCTGCTGTCTCTTTTCAGAATGCCTAACAGATGCCACTCTTCAGGATAAACTAAAGCTAAACCATCTTTTTCGGCGGCTTTGATTTCATCGTAAATCATCTCATTAAAATTATAAAACCAGTCTTCAAATATTGTAGGAGCTTGGTTTTTGGCCAGATATTCATAATCCCAATTTTTAAACAATGCTAAAAGTTCCAGTTCGTCTTTGCTCAAATCGCCACGATTTAGCGCTTTAAGCATCAAAGGCAGGAAATCGGATGCTTTTTGCCCAAAATTGCTTTTTTGAAGATTGAGCATGTCTTCCTGGCTGATTTTCTTCATTTTAGACAGTTTTCCGTTCAGGAAGCGACCGCGATATTCTTCGAAATATCCATAAGTATAATATGGATAGTTCGGACTTACAGAGTGCTGATTTGCTGAGGCCACAAAACCTTTGGCCGGATTATGCTCATGCGGTATATGATCCTGCGGAATAAAACCTTCGTACTGATTGAATGAAACAGAGCCGTCCATTACAAATTTTCCCTGATTTTTTCTTCTCAAAGGCAATTTTCCCTGTGTCCACAATGCTATGTCGCCATCCTTGCAGGCGAATACCAGGTTTTGAGCAGGGCAGCTGAAATGTTTGATGGCGTCGAGATAATCATTGTAATTTTTACCCTTCATCAGTTTCAGAAAAGTCAAAGGTTCGTCTCCAACATCATTGGCAATCCAACGCAAAGCATAATCTGTTCCTTTAACATTTCTGACAATTGGTCCAATATGTGTATAAATCAAAGTATCGATGACCGGCTTTTGTCCTTTTTGCTTGATGGTATCCATTATGAAAGTTGAAGGCATTTTTTTACCGTCAAAATAATAGGCTTTCTTCGTTGCATCGACCCATTTTACGGCATACCAGTCTTTTACATCATGCGCTACATTGGTGACGCCCCAGGCTATACTACCATTAAAACCAGAAATTACGCCGGGAGCGCCAGGAAGAGAGGCTCCATAAGCATTAAATTCAGGGCAAGCCATTTGAATTTCGAACCAGATAGAAGGCAAATTCAACCCAAGATGTGGGTCGTTGCAAAGCATCGTGTTCCCGCTTGCGGTTTTTTTGCCGGAGACTGCCCAGTTATTACTTCCAATTCCCTTTGGTGATTTTTCTTCAGAAAAGTCTGCATTGCTCAAGAAAGGTTCCGAAAAACTGTCGCTGACGGCTATCGGAGTGAATTTATAGGCACTGCTGTCGAGAATGATAGGTGACTGTTCTTGAAAATACTCCGGATAAAGCTGTTTGAATTTATCCTTACCGAAATAACTGTAGGCATTGCTCATTTCGAAATCCTGGTCCTTACTTACCAGATCTTCGGCCATTGCTTTGAGCAAGAGTGCCGATTTGTAAACAGACCATGCTTCGGGTTTATAATCCAGCATTTTATATTCAAGTGGCAGCTCATCATAGCTCAAGGAACTGATATAGGCATTGACACCCGCAGTATAACTTTCGAGCAGGGCATAATTTTCGGGATTTCTCTTCCAATGTGCCACTGTTTTTTGGGCCGCTATCTGCAATCCCTGTTTGCGCTTGCTTCTGTCAAATTCAAGGAGCTTTTGTCTTCTTTCAGCGGTACTGCCCAGAAATTCGGTCAAACGACCCGAAACGGCATGCGTCTGGAACTCCATTTGCCAAAGTCTGAGTGCTGCAGTGACATAGCCTTGAGCAAAAAAAGCATCTTTGGCATTTTCGGCAAAAATATGTGGA
>JBIPOO010000317.1:0-4266 GCA_044379045.1 Saprospira sp. | reverse complement strand
TTGTTCAAAATGATGATTATTTTAACAAAATTTTAAAATTTTCAATTCTTGAACTTCTTTATTAAAATTCATTGTCTATATTTGCACCACTACTTCAATCTTTAACATTAAATACGATTTCTGTTGAAAAAATATTACATAAATATATTTTTTCTAGTGCTTGAAATTCTTTAGATAAAGAACGTGAAGAAAGAGAAAAAGAATAATAAAGACTAAGATCAACTTATAAACAATCAATCATTTAATATTTAATTTTTAAAATTTAAACACCATGCGTACATTCACTAAAACACTAATGGCTTTTGCTTTAATCGGATTCCTTATGACTTCTTGCGGTGGCGGAAGCGAAGTTTGCGGTTGTGCTGACACTATGCTTGCTATGATGAAAGAAGCTAAAGGCAACATGAACGACAAAGATAAAATGGAAGCCCTTAAGAAAAAATATGAGGCTAAAATCGAAAAATGTGAAAAAATGTCTGAAGGCAAATCAGATGAAGAGAAAAAGAAAATGGAAGAAGAAATGAAAAATTGCCCAGCTGCTAAACAAGCTGATGAGCTTATGAAAGAAATGATGAAGGAAGGTAAATAATAATCTTATTCCATTCATTGATATAAAAGCTGCCGATAGGCAGCTTTTTTTTAAACCTAACACAATCAAAAAACATGAATTATACAACAAAAAACCTATTTGCTATTCTTACTGCATGTGTTATTTTTATATCATGTGCTGGTGGTGACCCAACTTCAAAAAATCCTGATGTTGCAAAATTGAGCGATACCAGCAAAAAAGCAATGGACGAAGCTTCAAAAGGCGGTTGCGAGTGTCTTAAAACACATGGCAAAGATCTTAAAGCTGTTATAGAAGAAATCAAGCCTGTCCTTGCAGAGGCAGAAAAATCGAACGAGGACCCTGGAGCTTTGATGGGTAAACTTATGGGCCCTATGATGAAAGTGAAAGACTTTGGGGAATGTTTCCAGAAAGTGGATAAAAAAGATGAAGCAGCCGATAAGGTAATGGAGGAAGATATGAAAAAAATCATGGGGGATAACACTGATTCTAAAGCTAAGCAGAAAAAACAATTGGAAATACTTCAGGTTTACTTAAGCAAAAACTGCCCCAATGAAGCCAAAACATTCGATGAATTTATGAAATTTGGAGAACAAATGGACAAAACTTTCAAGAAGAAATAAGTCATTATCTTCCAAAAGTTCTAAAAAAAACTCCCCAAAGCTCAATGCTTGTGGGGAGTTTTCTTTTTCAGATTCCAATTGTAATTTCTTAGTCTTCTGCTCTCCTCGCTGCTGCTATCCTCAAATCCTCATAAGTCTTTTCAGAAACCGGAGCTAGCGGTAAACGTACTTCGGAAGTACAAATGCCCAAAATTTCGAGATTGGCTTTGATACCCCCCGGATTTCCCTCTACAAAGAGCAGATCAATCAAATGAAGTAGTTTATAATGTAATTTTTTCGCTGTTTCATAACCTCCGGCGAATGCAGCTTTATTTACAAAAAAATAAAACCTGTACAGTATTTGAAATACCAAAATTGCATATTCAATTTTTTGGGTAATCGAAATATCTATATATCTTTGCAATTAAATATTTTTTTTATTTATCAAATTAAAACCATGCGTACATTCACTAAAACCCTAATGGCTTTTGCCTTAATCGGATTCCTTATGTCTTCTTGCGGTGGCGGAAGCGAAATTTGTAATTGTGTTGATCTCTCTGTAAAGGCTCTAAAAGAGATGAAGGCTGTTAATTTCGATAAAGAAAAATGTAAAAAAATCAACGATACCTACAAGCCTAAAGTAGACAAATGTGAAGAGTCCTATAAAAAAATGATGGAAGGCAAGACTGATGAGGAAAAGAAGAAATTACAAGAAGAAGTTGAAAAATGTCCCGGTGCTAAAGAAATCGAACCTCTAATGCAAGAAATGATGAGTAAAGTTCTTGAACAAGAAGGTCCATTGAAGGAAGGAGAGTAATTTCTGAAATAGACACATTGAACTAATAAAAAGAGTTATCATTCATTTGATAGCTCTTTTTTTGTTTCAATTTTACGTAGAAAACTGAGTTTCGACTTATAACTGCTATGTTTTATTGTAAGGCAGCTATCCTTTCTGCAACCTTGCGCAGCTCCTCATAGGTCTTTTCAGAAACTGGGGCTAGTGGTAAACGTACTTCGGAAGTACAAATGCCCAAAATTTCGAGATTGGCTTTGATTCCCCCCGGATTTCCATCAACAAAAAGCAGATCAATCAAATGAAGTAGTTTGTAATGTAATTTTTTCGCTGTTTCATAATCTCCGGCGAGTGCTGAACGGGTCATTTCGGAAAACTCGCGCGGATAGGCATTGCCCACAACAGAAACGACACCTTCGGCACCACAGGCAATAAGCGGCAGGGTAATATTATCATCGCCCGAAAGGACAATAAAGCCATCGGGACGTCCATAAATAATCTCCATGCACTGGCGCATATTTCCCGAAGCCTCTTTCACTGCTATAAATTTATCGCTTGCCTTGGCCAGTCTTAAGGTAGTTTCGGCACTCATATTTGAACCAGTTCTACCAGGTACGTTATATAGAATAATGGGTCTTGGCGTCGCTTCTGCCAATGCCATAAAATGTCTAAAAATACCTTCCTGGGTGGGTTTGTTGTAGGCAGGACTCACTGATAATATGGCATCGACCCCTTCGAAATGGTATGATTGCATCTGCTCAATCACTTCGGCAGTATTATAACCGCCAAAACCAGCCACAATCCCTACCCTACCCGCAGCTGTGCGGATGGTAAAATCCATCACTTCAAGTTTTTCTTTTTTGCTCAGTGTAACAGATTCACCAGTTGTGCCCATTGTCACCAGAAACTCTACTCCACCAGCGATATTGTGTTCAATCAGTCTTTCCAGGCCAAGATAGTCGACCTGGTTATTTCTAAATGGAGTTACCAATGCAACACCAGTTCCACGAAGGTTGATTGCCATATTATAAATATTATTTATTGATTTTATTTATAGCTTCGTCCAGCTGCAAGAGCAATTTTGAAAAATCGCCATTTTTATTGTGTACCATCAAATCGGGCTGAAAAGCATCATCCGATTTATAAAATCCTGCTTTAATCACTGCGGCAGTAGCCTCGGCAATAAATTCGAGGCCCTGTGGGCTTTCTTGATAAAGACAAAGTAAAATATCGTATTCTTGTGCGAGGAAATTTTCGCAAACTGCCCCTTTTGGCACCTGTGCCCAATTGAAATCTTTTTTGCAAAAGGCATCAAAACCAAGGACATCGGGCACTTTTGGAAGATCGATATAGGCTAGCAATGAGATTGTTTTACCATAGCCCCTTAATGAATTGATATATTTTAACACAATAGTTGCATCCTGAGATTCCGTATCCTTTCCAAGATCGATGAGCACAGCAATAGACTTTGCATTAGAAAAATTCATTGCTGATTTATTTCCACCTGCCGTTTTCTTCTTTCTTTTAAGCGCCTGTCTGAAGAAAGTATTTTGAATGCTATTGATTAAACTCACTTTTTGTTGGATACTCGCTAGAGTTTACTTTTTTTGATAAGCAAAAAACTACTCAAATTAAATGGTCGTCGTCGGACCCATTTTACTGAACTTCTCAATACGGTCGGCAACTAATTCTTCTGGAGTCATTTTTTGAAGTGCAGCAATTTCTTTTTTCAGAACTCTCTTCAACGTTTTGGCCATTTCTTCGGGATTGGCATGTGCTCCTCCAAGGGGTTCCGGAATGATTTCATCGATAATTCCAAGTTCAAGGGCATTCTCTGCTGTTAATTTCAGTGCATCTGCAGCTTGTTTTTTGTTGTCGACAGTTCTCCAGAGGATTGTTGAACAGGATTCTGGCGAAATAACGGTATACCAGGTATTTTCCATCATCAGTACTTTGTTACCGACACCGATACCCAAAGCACCACCAGATGCTCCCTCACCTATGATTACACAGACAATAGGCACACGCAGTCGGGCCATTTCGAACAGATTGCGGGCAATTGCCTCTGCCTGTCCGCGGTCTTCAGCTTCGATACCGGGAAAAGCACCAGGAGTATCAATCAAACAAACAACCGGTATATTGAAACGCTCTGCAGTTTTAAACAGACGCAATGCTTTGCGATAGCCCTCGGGATTGGGCATACCAAAATTTCTGTACTGACGCATTTTGGTATTTTCTCCTTTCTGTTGCCCTACGAACATCACGGTCATATTATCCAAACTCCCAATACCGCCAACCATAGC
>JBIPOO010000085.1:0-14834 GCA_044379045.1 Saprospira sp. | reverse complement strand
AATTCTGTTTTGAAAAAATTGTTTTTTCATATTGATGCAAGTAGGGTCTATGTTTTCGAAAATATTGACAATGGTAAAGCCTGTACAAATACTTACGAAATTTGCAAAGAAGGTATTTCAGCCTTAATTGGCGAACAAAAATATGTTAGTTACATCGACGATATTGCATATATCAAAAATGCCTTACTCGAAAATGGAAGTATCTACACCGATGATATTTCAATTTTTCCTCCCGAAATAAAAGAAGTCTTTGAAGTTCAAGGTATAAAGTCGATTTTTGTATACCCACTTTTTGTCAAAGGGGAGTTTTTTGGTTTTATAGGTTTCGATGAATGTGATGAAAATAGGCGCTGGACCAAAAGTGAACTAGAGCTTATTAGAGCCGTTTCAGGAATTATTTCAACAGCTTTCGAGCGCGATCTGTCTGAGAAAAATCTCATGGCCAGTGAAAAGAAATACCGAAATATCATAGATAATATGAATCTTGGACTTGTCGAGGTAGACAATGAAAATACTATTATTTATGCTAATCGAAAGTTTTATGAACTTAGTCAGGTGCAGGATCTCGGTCTTTTAATCTTTAACAAAAGAAGTGAGACTGTACTAATTGATCTAATAAAGGAAGAAAAAATTACTTATTTCAACAAGTTAGATAATAATACCTATGAAATTGGCTTCCCCAAAAATGAGCATGAAACTATAGATTTATTGGTTAGCTTTGCCGATACTTATGATCAAAGTGGTGAAAAAACAGGTTCGGTCAGTGTGTTTTTGGATATTACAGCTGTAAAACAATTACAGAATAATTTGGAAAATGCACTAAAGGAACGGGATGTTTTCCTTTCGAAATCTACTGTTTTGAAAAATTTCTATGAAAATGTACTGAATAATCTGCCTTCGGAAGTGATGGTTTTGAATTCTGATCTTCAGGTAACCTTCTCGAATGAACATTTTCATAGAAAGGAAATTTTTTGGGAGCATATCGCCGGCAAATCATTGTACGAACTTGATGTTCCTGAGTTTAACGAGGAATACAGTTTCGATTTGCTGATTTTCAAAATCAATGAAGCTTTAGTTTCAGCAAAGTTACTCCAATTCGAAGAAAGTTATATTACTGAAGATACGGAATTGTATACGCTTAAAAGTATCTTGCCGGTGTACAATTCAAATCATTTGCTCGAAAATATAATAGTTATTGGCATCGATATTACAGAAATCAAAAACATTGAGAAAAATATCCTCCAAAAAAATGAGGAACTGAAAAAGATAAATTCAGAGCTCGATAATTTTGTGTACAGTGTATCTCACGACCTTCGTTCGCCGCTTTTATCTGTAAAAGGTATCCTATCTCTGATATTCAAAACGGCACAGCTTGAGCCAAATGTAGAGAATTATCTTAGAATGGCAGAAAAGTCAATTCTTAGACTGGATGAGACGATATTGGAAATACTAGAATACTCGCGCAATGCTCGACTTGGTTTACAATTCGATGAGGTGTATCTTTCTGATATGATTTCGACAATTTATGATGATATCAAATATTCAAGTACGCAGAAAATCCGCTTTAGTACCGAGATAGATTTTGACGGCTACATAATTACCGACAGGGCAAGACTCAATACTGTACTAAAAAATGTCTTAGGTAATGCTTTTAAATACCTTAAAAAGGTTGAAGAATCAACTGTTCAGTTCAAAGCCTATAAAGAAAATGGCTATCTTTTGATAGAAATTACAGACAATGGCGAAGGAATTTCAGAAGAACATCTGTCAAAGATTTTTGATATGTTTTACCGCGCATCTAATACCAGCGCAGGTACAGGTTTAGGACTTTATATATGTAAGGAAATCCTAAACAAAATGAATGGGGAAATCAACATCAGTTCCGTGAAAAATGAGGGGACGACCGTATTTATTAAAATTCCATTAGAAGAA
This sequence comes from Saprospira sp., assembly GCA_044379045.1. Classification (GTDB taxonomy): domain Bacteria; phylum Bacteroidota; class Bacteroidia; order Chitinophagales; family Saprospiraceae; genus Saprospira. The sequence goes on along the minus strand of JBIPOO010000085.1, from coordinate 12,902 downwards.
AATACAAACGCAATATGAAAAAATATTTACTGATTGACGATGAAGAAATTTTCAATTTTATTCAATCGGAAGTAATCCATCTGCACAACCAAAGCGATGAGGTTATTATGTATTCATCAGGGGAAGAGGCCTTGCACTACCTTAAAGCTTTGCTTGGACAAGGTGCTGCCTTGCCCGATTTTATTTTGCTCGATATCAGAATGCCAAACATGAATGGATTTGAATTCTTGGACGAGTTGTTGCAATTCGAGCTGCAGGTTTTTGACAAAACAAAAATTTATCTACTTTCCTCTTCTATTGATGAGCGGGATATTAAAAGATCTCTGGAATATCCTTTCGTAAAAGGATTTAAAGGAAAGCCACTTTCAGAAGAAATTATCAATGAAATAAATAAAGCGGAGTAGGTTTATTACTCCGCTTTACAAATTTTGTTTGTGACTGATCTATCGTAAGATTTTAAAAACAGAATAGGTTTTCCCGTTCACTTGTACATTTAAGCAATAAAATCCTTTATTCAGGTTCGATAAGTCGAGATGATATTCATTGCTGTTGCTGATATGTTCAGTCATCAGTATTCTACCGCTTATATCGCTGAGTAGGATTGAAAATTCAATATCGCTGTCTGTCCTCAAAATAGCAAAATCTGTATTTTGTTGTAGCATGAGCGAAAAGTCGTTCGAGTTCAGCTCCTCAATTCCAGATACAGTTGTGAGCGAACAATTTTGTTCGTAACTGATCCCACTGCTGCCCAAAAGTAGTGTCTGAAAATTATTACCTGCCGCAGTATCGGCTTTCAACTGATAGTCGAGCCAGGGTAGGAGATAGGTAAATACAGTGTTTAATTGTACAGTTCTGCTAATAGTTGCAGCCGGTTGGCAAGTTGCCTCTCCGGTTGAGCAAAAGAAATTTGAGTTGGCAAATTGACAGTGACTTGCTCCGTCGATGGAAATATAAGTCTTGCAATCCGTTGCCAATGAATCGTACATTGGAATCTGATGCTGCGCCGGCGGTGTAACACAGTCATTTACTCCGGCAAAAACCAGGGCAGGAATCGCCACATTTGTTGCAGCAGCAATTGAAGGCGGATTGGTATTGGCAGCTGCCAAAGTTGCAATTACGGTAATCGTTGTATCGTATTCTGCAGCCAGAAAAGCCGATCCTCCACCCATCGAATGTCCCATCACAGCTGAGGTTGCTGCAATTTTACCAAAAAAGGGAGAGGCGGCATTTAGATTTTCATCACGCATTTTCGAAATCAGGAAAGCCAAATCACGTCCAAAATTACCGTGATTGGGTGTGATAGCGCCTTCGGTAGTTGGCAAAATCATAATATAACCCTCAGGTACAATGCCTTGCCATACAAGATCGTAGGCCGAAACCGACATAACAAAACCGTGTCCGAAAGCCAAAACGGGAAACTCACCTGTTGCGACCGTTGTATTTGCTCCGGCACTTGTGGCAGGATAATAAACTTCGGCCGTGACATTTCTGTTAGAGCGGCTTGGGTCGGTAAAACTTAGTGTTCTGGAGCCTATTGGAAATTGTGCCATTAGATTAATGGCAAAGAAAAGTAGTATTAGCGTTGAAGATAGTTTCATAAGTTTTGATTTTGTTGCGCTTAAATATCTTTACAAATATAAACCTTTATTTAAAAATTTCTAACCATTAAGAAATTATTGAACTTTATCTGAGCAGCTGCTCATAGAAGCCCCCGAAGCTTTCAGTCTTATCAAGTAGGTGAATTTCATAAATCCAAAATCTTTCATTGCCCGATTTGTCAGGATCAGACATTTTATTCAGGTTTTCAGGATGAATATAATTCAAGGTTTCTTCGCCCTGAATCCGTTCATGCGGGAATTTTCCGATAAGATGTCCGCAGTGAATATGACCAAATTTCCAACCCAGCTTTTTAGCAAGGTCGCAGGTGAATTTGTAAAAATCGGCAGCGATGAGTCCATTGCGATTTTTTTTATAAAATTCATAACCCTCGTACCAGGCCGTTTCAACATCTGCTTTCATTTTTAGCATCTGCGTATTTTCGCCCAAGACATAGGTTTTTCCCAGGTCTGCCTCCCAATCTTCGAAAACAGGACCAAAATCGAGAAATAGAATATCTTCTTCTTGTATAATCAAATCCGCTGGATTCTCACGATAAGGGAAAATGGTGTTTTTGCCGGCGCGTACAATTCTTTTGTGCCAGTATTTTTCAATGCCGAACATTTCTTTTGCCAGTTCAAAAATTTCCGTATTGAGTTTGTTTTCAGATTTTCCTGCCTGAATTAATCCGCGATTTTCAATCTCATTAAAAAGTTGAATGGCTAGTTCTTCAGCATTTATAAGTAATTCAATGGTATTCATTTTGTAAGATTTTTTTTATAATTTTCGATATCAAATGGTTCAATTTCTGCAGTTCCGGATAAATATAGCGGATGATGCGGATGTCCGACTTTACTTACTTTGCCAATATTATTCCAGCTTGTGTTATGTGCTTTTGATAGTTCAATGATATCAAAAAGACAAAAACTCAAAAAACTGCGGCTATCTATGAGATTTCCCCAGGCTGCCCAAATTGTTGCTGTTTCGCAAGATTTTAAAATTGCCTTTATGTTTTTTATATTTACTTTATGCAAATTAACATCTGGGATGCGGTGAATGTTTTTGGGATTGGTCGCCCTTTGCGGATAGAGATTTAGCATAATCCAGCTGTCGAATCCTTTTGCTGTTGCCTGTTTTTCAACCGATTTCAGCGTATTGTCCAAGCTGTCAGGTGCTGCAGTGCTTGGATTTACACCTATACAAATCAATGGTTTTTGTCCTTCGGTCCCAAGCACAAATCGGGCACTGTTGTCTTTGTTTGTTTTATATATCCAATTCATTTTTGAAATTAGGTTAACAAAGTTAATAAAAAAAGGGAAAGCCGTTATAGACAATCCCTTTTGTTGTATTAAATTGATTTTTCATTAATAATTAATCACCATCATCGGTATTATCTATGTAAGTAATGCTGATACAGAGTACCGAGGGCAAATCGGTTTTAAGGTAAATTACCTGATTTTGAGCATGCCCATAAGCTGTTTTTACAGCATTAAAATTAGTTTGAATGGCCCCGTTTAAGGTTTCGGGTCGCAGGGCTTCCAATGAAGATGCTATGGTGTTAAACTGATTGATTATAACATTTTGAAGCGGCTGACCATCTTTTTCTGCCCCGCTTGCTGCAATATAGTCATCAAAACCTGAGCCATCCTTGCCCATAAAAAGTTCATAAGTTCCATATAGCGATGCCAATGCAAAATCCAACGAAAGGCCGCTATGTTTTGCTTCTACCTTGTCGGGCGAGGCAATATAACTTACTTTTGCACCTACAGGATTGCCTAGTTTATTATTTTTAAACAATTCATAATTTTGATTGAGCTGATTGACGAGCAGACTTATAGGGCTTCCGGTTGCAACACCTGTTGTTGCGATGAATGTTGGTTTATAAGTAGCCCAGCCACTATGCACAGCATCTGTTTTACTTTTTATTTGAGCAGTCACTGACGTCAAAAAGTTTTTACGGTTTTGGGCATTCACATCCGTATCGAAAAGAGCAATGATTGCGGCATCATTGGCCGCGCCTGTATAGAGCAGATAGTCAATGGCAGGAAAGCCTTTTGCAAAGGAAAAAGAATCAATTTCGAGATTATAATTACCACCCTGCGCTGCGTATTCCAAACGGCCCTCAAAAACCGGAAAATTATTCAGGCTAGCACGTAGTTGTACGTTTTCTGCTGGTCCAAATTCAAAAATCATGGCTTTTTGCCAGATCATGCCGGCATTGCGGTAAGCTACGCGTGCAGCATCCAGACTTTGTTGATTAGGCGAAGCAGTAAAATTGCTAACAGCAAGCGATAGTGCATCTACCTCTAGCTTTAAACTGTCATACCTTGGTGTGATGATATTGTTGGCAATATTTGTCAAAAAAGCAGACTGATCAAAATCAGTAGCGCAGCTGTTGTCAGGATTTTTACAGGCTGACAGCATTAAAGTAATGATAGCGGTAAAAATTGAAAATTGTTTCATATTTACTTTTGACAATTATAAGTATTTAAATAATATTTACTTTCATTTGTCGAATCTGTTATACTAATCATCCCACCAATTAAACAGCAGATGGCCGATTTTTTTAGGGTTCCATTCCCAAATATAAGGGCTGATCAAACGTCCTTTTTTTATGGTTTCCCTGGTTGATTCGTCAATTTTTTGGTTCAGCAGAGCACCCGATAAAAGCTTTAAATTTTTCTCTTTTAAAGGGGGAAGGCGTTCAAAATCGAGATAGGTCAAACTGGTAACAAATGAATGCAATTGACCACTAGTAATCTCTTTTTCCCTAAGTTTAAAATCCTCCGCGGACAATTTTCCAAGGGCTAAAAAACAATCTTGGGAAAGTAAAAAGAAAGCTTCTTCTTTCGTATTTTGAAAGTTCTTCCATTTAAACCAGCAATAATTAAACCATGCTCCCGGCACATATTTGTGAATTTTTTGCACAGAAATCAATCCGGCATTTTCCAATTCATAACAAAGCTTAGTAAAGCCTTTTAAATCTGACAGGCCCATTTCAAAATTTATGAGGGACTGGATCAGACTTTCGGGTGTGGTCAGGAGCATTTTTTTGGATTTAATTAAAGCGTATCCTTAACAGCTGCAAGACTTGGAAAAGCAGCAACTAAAGCGTCTTTTGCATTTTGAATCTGAGATAGGGTTGTATTGTAAAAATTAAGCTGAACTAAGTTTGTTGATCCGCCCAAAGATGTCAGTATTACATCTGCCGAGCTAGTTGGAATTGTAGCATCTCCACCAAATTTCAGAGCGTATACAAAAGCATAGGCTTCAGAGAGGGCATGATGTTTTTCGGCATCATCCACACCATAAACCGCAATTGCATCATTCAGGTATGCAACTGCTGTAGCAGCGCAAACCTGTTCCCAGCTACGACGGATAGATGTAATTTTTACATCCCTTTCTCCTAGATTATCATTTGAAATAGCCGCACGGCCTGCCAGAAAAGCATTCATTAGCGTAGCGTTCTGTCCAATTTTCGATTCACGGTCATTCAGGTATTTCCCCCAAAAAAGCAGTCCGTTTTTATTTGCTGGGAAATCTGTCGGGACTCCTAAATAGCCAAAGGCCTCGTCCCAATGATGCTCCATGGCAGTTCCTTCACCCGGTACAACTGTTAGGTTATCCACATTCATTTTGCCCTCACCAAGGTATACAGCAGTTGCCTGATAATAAAAACATGCGCCCATAATACCCTTCTCAATAAGTTGTGCTAGCTCAACTCCATTGGCATTTACAAGATAGGCTTTGGTGCCGGAACTATTTGTCATAACACCCGGATTACCTTGGCTTGGACTCCCGTTTGAACTGAAAGCAGAAACAACAGCAAGAGAATCCATCAGTTGCTCAAAAATTAAGACTTCGCTACTCACAGTTTTGTCGGCAAGTTTTTTACCGCTATTGTTGAGTGTAGTATCGGCAAAAGGATTGTTTAAATTATTAAACATATTTTTCATTTTTTGCGCATCCAAAGTAGCAGCATTCAAAGCATTAGCTGATTTTGCATAAGTACCCAATTCTGTAAGCATGGCAAGACGATTTGTTTGTCCCGAAAAATTCACATTTTCAAAATTATAACTGGTCGGGATCTCATTCTTATTATTATCTTTTTTGCAGGAACTAATAAGTAATGTTGACGCAAGAAGTAAAACGAAGAAAAATTTTGTCATGTAATCTGTTATTTATTTTGATGAACTAAATAGTTAAGGTTAAGTTTGAAAACTTGAGCAAAATTATTCTTATTTAAACTAATTCCAAATAAAAATAAGAAGTTTTTTTCTTAGAAAGTTATATCCGTAAAATAAAAAAAGCAAATAAAAAAAAGGGACGAAAAAGTTAAACATTTAAACATTATGGATTGTGTCATTTAGTTCGATTCTGCTATCTTTACAAATCAATAAACATGAATATTTCGAACAAGATGGAAAATATAAAATATGAAGATTATAAATCTTTGATGCATAAAATCAAAGACCTTGAATATGCTACAGGAGTGCTGCATTGGGATATGGAAACCTATATGCCATCTAAAGGGGTACGCTTCCGCTCACAGCAGATGGCCACCCTTCAGGCCTTGGCGCATGAGATTTTCACTGCAGAAAGCACAGGCGTATTACTAAAGGATTTGGCAGCGAATCAACAACTCGATGAAATAGAAAAAGCCAATGTCTTTTTAAGCTTGGAAGATTATGAAAAGGCGACCAAATTGCCCAATGATTTTGTAAAAGAATCTTCTCTAATCAGAACTGAAGCTTTTCAGGCCTGGCTCAAAGCCAAAGAAGCCAATGATTATAGTGTTTTCAGACCTGCCCTCACCAAAATGGTCGAAAATAAAAAACAGGAGGCTGCACTTCTTGGGTCGAATGGCCATGTTTACAATGCGCTGCTTGATCAATATGAAAAAGGCGCTGAAGTTGAAAAATTAGATCTGCTGTTCAAAGATGTCCGAGAAAAACTTGTGACTTTTGTAAAGGAATTGAAAGAAAAGGGACAAAGCAGCCCCAGTCATTTTTTGAAGCATATTTTCCCTAAAGATCAGCAATGGAATCTTGGACTTGAACTGCTCAAACAGATGGGTTATGATTTTGATGCCGGACGGCAGGATATTTCTGCACATCCATTTACCACCAATTTTAGTCCCGAAGATGTAAGGGTTACCACCCGCATCGATGAAAAAGAACTGATGAGTATGATTGGCTCCTGCATACACGAGGGCGGTCATGCGCTTTATGAGCAGGGACTCCCAACCGAACAATATGGATTACCCTTGGGTTCAGCCACATCATTGGGCATACATGAATCGCAGTCGAGACTTTGGGAAAATAATGTTGCGCTTGGATTGCCCTATTGGAAAGCCAATTTTGCTTTGCTGCAAAAGACTTTTCCAGCTCAGCTCTCGGGTATTAATGTTCAGTCATTTTACAAGGCCATTAACCAGGTAAGTCCCAATTTTATTCGCATAGAGGCCGATGAATTACATTATCATCTGCATGTGCTTATCCGTTACGAGATTGAAAAAGGACTGATCGAGGGCAGCATTTCGACAGATAATCTGAATGAAATCTGGAACCAAAAATACCGGGATTATATGGGTGTAGATGTCCCAGACGACAATCATGGAATTTTGCAGGATATTCATTGGTCGCAGGGATTAGTGGGTTATTTTCCCACCTACTCCTTGGGCAGTTTTTATGCTGCACAGTTTTATGCTCAGGCAATGAAAGAAATTCCGAATCTAATTTTAGAAATAGAACAAGGAAATATGAAGCCACTGCTCGAATGGCTCCGCGAGAAAATTCACCGTCATGGTCGTCGTTATACTTCAGAGGAGCTCTGTACCCAAATCTGTGGCGAGGGACTCAATCTGAAATATTTTATGGACTATGCAAAGCGTAAGTACGAAGAAATTTATTCGATTTAAAATGGAAGTCAGAAGTTGGAAATTAGAAGTCGGAAGTCAGAAGTTAGTCTCGTCTTTCGGACGAGAAGAAGTCAGAAATTAGTCTCGTCTTTCGGACGAGAAGAAGTTGTCTTTCCTCTTCGTTTCTTTCACTTTGTGGAGCGCTCTCGTCTTGGGACGAGATCGGTTTCTCTTCTAATCTTTCATCTAATGCGGCATTAAAATACCGCGCTACGCTGCTTTTTTTTTCTCAAAGGCTAAAGCCGTTTGGAAAAATCATCTTATTTTCATCTCGTTTGAAGAACGAGACTATTTTCAAATTATCAAATTCAAATAATCTTTCACCCTTTCATCTAATGTTAGACTACATCATAGTGGGACAGGGGCTTGCAGGTAGTCTGCTCAGCCATTTTCTTTTAAAAAAAGGGAAAATTATTGCTTTTGTCGATAATAATCACATGGACGCAGCTTCGGCAATTGCTGCTGGAATTATCAATCCAATAACAGGCAGAAATTTTGTCAAAAGTTGGCGTACCGATGAATTGCAGCCCTTTGCATTCAAGACCTATGCCGAAATTGAAGCATTATTAGGCGTTCAAATTTTTTATCCCAGAAATGTTGCTATGTTATTCCGCGATGTCGAAACTTCAAATAACTGGCTTGCCCGATTGTCAGATCCGGCTTTGGGAGACTATATTGGCGACGAATTTGATCAAAATGCTTTTCAGCATATTTTTGGCAACTCAATTGTTTCCGGTGTTGAATTTCAGCAGTCGGGAAGATGCGATTTACCGGCTTTTATTGTCAAATGGAAGGAATATATTATTAAAAAAGGCTTTGCTTACCTTCAGGAGAATTTTGATTATAGTGAGTTAAATGTACTGGAAGACCAAGTAGTTTATAAAAATCTTAGGGCAAAAGGCATCGTTTTTTGTGAAGGACACGCCGCCGAGAGAAATCCATTTTTTGCTCATTTGCACTATAGCCCGGCAAAAGGGGAAATGTTATTGGTGAAAATTCCAAACTACCCTTTCAAGGAAAAAATGGCAAAAGACGGAATTTTTATAGTACATCTCAAGGAAGATTTGTATTGGGTGGGCAGTTCTTACAATCGCGATTTTGAGCATAATAAACCCACAACTCAAGAATATGACAACCTAACAAATGAGTTGAGTGCCATGTTGAAAATGCCCTTTGAGGTAGTGGATCATCTAGCAGCGATAAGACCTACCGTAAGAGACCGAAAGCCTTATTTGGGTAGTCATACACTACACGAAAATATCCATATTTTTAATGGTCTTGGGGCTAAAGGAAGTTCGATAGGACCTTATTTCGCGTCACATTTTGCCGACTGGCTCAACGGAGAAACCGAATTGGACAAGGAAGTTAATATAAAGAGATTAAAAAAACGCTAAGATATGGGATTTTCCTTATCGTCTTTAGTTAGATTGGGAAATAACTTATCTTCTGAACTTTCCGATGTATCGGCCTCTTCATCCTCCGAAAAACTGTTTTCTTTAGGTTCATTTTCGGTTTTAAGTGCAGTTTTTTTATCTTCATTGAAAAAACTGCGATAAAAGACAACAACCATACCCACACCTACACTGATTGAGGTATCGGCAATATTAAAAATAGGTTCAAAGAATTTGAATCCTTGACCACCAAGAAAAGGCATCCACTTGGGATAACGCCCTTCAATCAATGGAAAATGAAGCATATCCACCACTTTACCATGCAAAAAGCTGGCATAGCCTTCACCAAAATTTGTCATAGTGGCTACCGTATGTAGGGAGCTTTTTGTAAACATTAGTCCGTAAAAAATACTGTCCAGAATATTACCCACAGCACCTGCCCAAATAAGTGCAATACTTGCAACCAACCCATAGGATTTCTTTTGTTTGCACAGAATGTAAAGGTAATAGGTGATAAATCCCACAGCTATAATTCTAAAGAGGCTTAATGCCAATTTACCATAATCTCCGCCAAGCTCAATACCAAAAGCCATTCCGGGATTTTCGGTAAAATATATCTGAAACCAGTCCTGTCCCTTGCCAAAAAAATTAAAGGATTCACCAATTCGCATATTCAGTTTTACCCAGATTTTTACAATCTGATCAATCAGAAGAACAAGAAATATCAGACCGATGGCTAAATAAGATCTTTTCAAAGCTTTAAATTTATAAACGTTTATAATAATACCAAATAATAAATGGAATGCAAAAATAAGCAAACTCTCATTGTTTTTATAGTCTGAACACAAAAAAGGACTGCACATCGACAGCCCTTTTGAAATTTAGTTCTTTAAAGTTGATTAACCCATCGCCTGAACAATGTCATACTTGGTGATAATGTGGCGTATTCCTGCTTTATCAACAGCTATAACTGCAGGTATTTTCTCATTAAAATAGTAGCTCAATTTTTTTAATGGCATTTTCTCATCAACCTCAGGCAATGCAGTTGACATAATCTCACCCAGGGGTCTGTCGGCATTAACAATTGGATTTTCGAGCAGACTGCTCAACACGAGACTTTCTGTAATAGCTCCAACAATGTGATTATCTGAATTTACAACAGGTAACTGAGATATGTCTTTTTCTTTCATGAATTTCAGTGCATCTTTCACAGTCTGTGACGAGCTAAGTGTTAGTAAAACTTTAGATCTTTTGCGGGCGATTATATCTGCAACTGTCAGTTCATCATCCAGAAAACCGCGATCGCGCATCCAGTCATCGTTGAACATTTTGCCAACATAGCGGCTTCCATGATCGTGAAACAACACTACAACAACATCATCTTTTGTTAGTTCCGATGCCATTTGTTTTACACCCATGATTGCAGAACCTGCTGAGTTTCCAACAAAAATACCCTCCATTCTGGCTAGATTTCTTGTACCGATTGCAGCATCTTTGTCTGTAACCTTTTCAAAGTGGTCAATCAGTTTGAAATCAACATTCAAAGGCAAAATATCTTCACCAATACCCTCAGTGATATAGGGATAAATTTCATTTGGGTCGAAGATACCGGTTTCATGGTATTTTTTGAATACAGAACCGTAGGTATCAATGCCCCAAATTTTGATATTTGGATTTTTCTCTTTCAAATATTTAGCAACACCAGAAATCGTACCACCAGTACCTACTCCAACCACAAAATGTGTGACTTTGCCTTCAGTTTGTTCCCAAATTTCAGGTCCTGTACTTTCATAATGTGCCTGACGGTTCGATAAGTTATCGTACTGGTTACACCAATATGAGTTGGGAATTTCTTTGCTGAGTCTTTCAGCAACCGAATAGTAGGAGCGGGGGTCTTTGGGCTCAACATTTGTGGGGCATACAATTACCTCAGCGCCAACTGCTCTAAGGATATCAATTTTTTCTTTCGACTGTTTATCAGTTGTTGTAAAGATACATTTATAGCCTTTAACTACAGCTGCAATGGCAATGCCCATACCTGTGTTTCCCGAAGTACATTCAATAATGGTACCGCCTGGTTTCAGGTCGCCACGTAATTCAGCGTCCTGTATCATTTTCAGCGCCATACGGTCTTTAACCGAATTGCCCGGGTTTGTAGTTTCCACTTTTGCAAGGACCAATGCAGGAACATCTTCCACAATTTTATTCAACTTTACAAGAGGTGTGTTCCCAATAGTCTCTAGTATATTGTTAAAATATTTTCCCATAGGATGTTTATAAAATGTTTACAATGGTGCAAAATTACAATAAAATTATAAAAAAGCTTCGTTTTTGCAATAAAAAAACCGACAACGTGTAAAATTGTCGGCTACTTCAGTATAATATTTTGCTATTGTTCCAATACTTTAATTTCTATTCTTCGATTCTTCTTGCGGTTAGCCTCCGAACTGTTTTGAGCTATATTCATGGAGCTGCCCTTTCCTTCAACCGTAAATTGAGAGGCTTTTGCACCTTTCGACACTAAATAATTTGCCACGGCCTGTGCCCGCGATTTTGAAAAAACTCTGTTTGTATTTTCATCCCCAGTATTATCTGTGTGTCCACTAATTTCGATTTTGAGGGAACTATTGTTTGTAAGCTGTTTTGCCAGTGCATCAAGAGAAGTAAAAGAAGATTCTTTTAATTTTTCAAGACCTGTTTCAAAATCTACATCTTTCATTACCAAACGTTCTCCCAAGCTAAGTTCAGAGCCGGAGCTGTAGTTTTTGAGTGATAATTCCTTAAATTCTTCCACTGTGATCATGTCTATATATATATAGGTGCAAATTTTTTCCTTTTTGCCTTCTTCATCTTCTTCACTTTCTTCGGGCTTTTCGGGTTTTTCAGTCCTCTTTTTGAAATTAGATACATTATTATCTTTAAAATTGCCGATTAGAAATAAATTTTCACCACCTTTTGCAGTGTAAATAGCACTAATCTCCTGCCATTGATATTGTTCTTTGATTGGAGCCAGATCATTACTTACCAATTTCAGGGAAGGCATGTCGATCGTAGTGTAGTCTTCTGTTGCTGTAAAAACAGAATCTGTCAATACAACACCCAGTTCATCAATAGGTGTGAAACAGAAACGGATGGGCAGCCTCATTCTTACTTTAACCCAATAGCGCATATTTTCGGTCAACGGCTTTGAAAGTTTACCTTGCAGATATTCACCTTCAGTATCTATTCCCAAGCCTGCATAAACTTTACCAGCCGCCGGGTTGGGTAATTTCATACTTTGAATAAAGGCTTTCTCATCGGGTGCCATTGGGCAGCTTGGATTGATGAATTGAGGTGAACCTGCCAAAATTTTCCAGTCGGTCGGAACCGAAGTTTGTTCTGTTTTGCCATCGCAAGTAGCACCATCCTCAAAAGAAGGATTTAGCAGTATATTTTGCGCGAAGGCTATTTCTGTATAAAAAATGAATAGAAGTAGCAATAAAGAGGTTGACTTAAGCATAATTGATTTTTAAATTAGCATTCCAATACCGTTCCAAATTGAAAATTTAATGAGCATAATATAGTATGTCAAAAAATTCTTAGCACAATTATAGCGATTTTTGATTTGAAATATTGCCCAATCAAGCCTTATTTTACGATCATTTTAAAAATTAAGCATCATTTAATTGCTGAAGTTAAAATGATGTAAAAAAAATATAATTTGGCTTTAGATAGATCAGCCTTTGATTAGTATAGGATTTTTAAACTAATGAAGGTCTTAATTTTTAATTCATGTCCGATTTTGCAATTTTATGACAAATATCAAATTGTAGTACAGATAAAATTTCTTTAAAAAAGTTTGCAAAAACGGAAAAGCTGCCTACCTTTGCAACCCGTTCAAGAAAGAGGAAGTGGAAAGAGAGGGAAGCTCGAGAAAATAAATACAAAATAAATTCAAAAAAGTTTTGGAAAAGAAAAAAGAGCATTACCTTTGCATCCGCCTTTCGAAGGAAGGG
>JBIPOO010000084.1:0-14947 GCA_044379045.1 Saprospira sp. | reverse complement strand
CTCATCCAATTGCCGGCAGCATCGATACGGGCCATCAGAATGTCGACATGAGAAGGGCTGTGATAATAGATTTGACCGGGCATTTGAAGACTGTCACGGAATTCGGCTGCTATCCAGGCAGAACCGTCAGGAAGCGGACAAATTGTTTTTGCCTTGGCCCATTTGGCAAAGGGAGCATCGCTCATCCAAATTGCATTGCCATTGCCAGCATCCAGTTTTAATACAAAAAGATTGTAGGCATTCCGACAAAATAAAGTATCATTTTCATAGGAAAGACTATCGTTATAATCGCCGGAAATCCAGAGAAACTGCCCATCGGGCGAAACCTGCATATCGAGTAGATGTACAATTCCTTTGGGATTAAATTGTTTGGCCCAAAGCAGCTGACCATTATTGTTATATTTTGCTATAAAACTTGTTTGGAGATTGCTATTCAACTGAATGTTGTCAAATTGTAATTGACCTGAATAGGTACCACTCAGATAAAAATTGCCGAAACTGTCGCTGCAAACCGCATTTAAATCATTGTTTTGGGCATTGCCCAGTGCATTAGAAAAAACGATTTGACCTAGACTGTCATAAGCCACAAAAAAAATATCGGATCCCCCGGCAGAGCTGAAATTACTGGAACCTAAACTCATCTGCTGCTGATAAATTCCGGAAACAAGCAGATTTTGGCCAATCTTAACAATTGACTTGCAGGCATCGCCGCCCTGTCCGCCCAAAATCTGCGGATTGGCGCAAAATTGTGCTTTTGCATGGTGCACAATTAATAAAATTGCCAAAAGAAAAATAAATCTAAGCTGCATAATGCCCAAAAATAAGCTAAAATTTTCCTAATAAGCAGTTGCCTATCTTTTATACCAACAAAAAAACCTATTTTTGTGTTAAAATAAAGTAATAAAAGTGCTTTTCAAACTACTTTTAATTTATTTTTCAGATGGTACTGGTTCATAAAGACAAACGCATATAAATCATTGTTATGAAAAAAACTCATATAATTGCTTTGATCGTAATTGCAGCTGCAATTGGCATTCTCATCACAATGCTTGGCAGTTTCGATACTTATAGCAATTTTAAAGAAGCTGCGGCTACAAAGGGCAAAACACATACGGTTATTGGACATTATGTACCCGGCACAGCCTTCTACGATCCTAAAATTAATGCCAATTCATTTTCTTTTGTCATGAAAGATGAAAAAGGTATCGAAAAAAAGGTCATCAGCAATACTGAGAAGCCGCAGGATTTTGAGCGTTCGGAGCAGATTCAAATTAAAGGTTACATGAAAGATGATGTTTTTATTGCAACAGATATGCAGTTGAAATGTCCTTCGAAATATCAGGACCAGGCTATTCAGAACAGCAAACAGGCCTCGAGGTCTTAATACAGTAAGCCGTTTTCGAAATACAATCAGACATTTTTCATGAACTATATTGGTGAACATCTTTGGGCGGGGATTTTGGGACATGTACTTATCCTAACGGCCTTTATTGCTGCACTGCTGGCATTGCTTGCTTACAGTTTTGGGACTAACAGCAAATTGGAAAGCAACACAAATAAGTGGAAAATCATTGGTAGAATTGGCTTTAGTTTGCACAGTTTTTCCATCCTCGCTATAATTTTTCTACTCTTTTTCATAATGATCAAACGATATTATGAATATGAATATGTCTGGGGACATACCTCCGATGATTTGCCTTTCCAGTATATTTTTTCGGCATTTTGGGAAGGGCAGGAGGGTTCATTTTTGCTTTGGATGTTTTGGAATGTAGTGCTTGGAATGATTCTGATGTTCAGTTCCAAAAAATGGGAAATGCCGGTAATGGCATCCATGGCATTGGTACAGCTCTTTCTCAGCTCCATGATTTTGGGATTTTATGTAGGCGCGGGTGATGCCCGAATAGGCTCCAATCCCTTTGCTTTACTGCGCGATGTGCATGAAGCCCCAATTTTTAACACACCCAATTATTTACAAACGGTAAAAGGAACCGGATTGAATCCATTGTTGCAAAATTATTGGATGACCATCCACCCTCCTACCCTTTTCCTTGGTTTTGCATCGACGGTTGTGCCTTTTGCCTATGCAATTGCAGGGCTCTGGACACGCGAGCATCGCGCCTGGATGAAACCTGCGCTGAGCTGGGCATTGTTCTCGGGAGCAATATTAGGAACAGGCATTCTTATGGGTGGCGCCTGGGCTTATGAGGCACTTAGTTTTGGTGGCTACTGGGCCTGGGACCCTGTGGAAAATGCTTCGCTGGTACCTTGGATTATCATGGTTGCTGGTATCCACACTTCACTTGCCGCTAAAAATTCGGATCATTCGATAAAAAGCACTTATCTATTTTTTATATTTTCATTTGTACTCATTGTTTATTCAACCTTTCTTACAAGAAGCGGCGTATTGGGCGAAACCTCTGTACATGCTTTTACCGAAATGGGCCTTGAATGGCAATTGATCGGCTTTTTGGCTGTTCTAACCATTTGGCCGCTCTGGATGTATTTTTCAAGATCGCGTGGCATTCCCAAACCTGAAAAAGAAGAAAGCGCCTATTCCCGCGAGTTCTGGCTTTTTGTTGGGGCATTGGTGTTGCTCTTTTCATCGGTGCTGATAACTTTTACGACCTCTATCCCTGTTTGGAATAAAATTGCTGATGGCTTTGCATGGCTATTTGGAGCAGGCGATGTGCCCAATATTGCACCACCAAAGGATGAGGTTGAGCACCACAACAGATTTCAACTTTGGATTGGAGTCCTAATAGGCATTTTATCGGGTTTGACTATTTTAATGAGATATAAAGTCTCTGAACTTAGTGATAACTATAAAAAATTTCTTCTAAGACACCTTGGTATTGCATTGGCGATTTCAACAGGTTTAACTGTTATACTTATGCCTCTGGCGGGAATCTATACCTGGCAGTACTGGCTGTTGGTTTGGAGTGGACTTTTTACAGTGGTTTCCAATATCGATTACATTATAAGTGTATTACGCGGAAAATTTAAAGTTTCGGCTGCTCCGGTATCTCATATCGGTTTTGGGTTATTGATGCTTGGCGTTGTCTATTCAGGCGTATTGAAAAGACCTATTTCGACAGGTTTCAATAGCATTGAAGTGAATGACCTTAATCCACAGTCGAATAAAAATGTTTTGGTTGCTAAGGGCGATAAAATACAAATTGGAGAAGGTTACTACGTGCAATACACCCGCGATTGGCCGCAGGGTAATATGCAGTTTTTTGAATTAAAATTCACCAAAAAGGACTCTAGTGGAAAAATTCTTGACCAGTTCACTACAACACCCAATGTAATTCGCGATTCCCTTCCTAGCGGAAAATATAAGTTTCGTGCTGCAAATCCCAATACCAGACATTACCTCGGACGCGATGTTTTTACACTGGCTGTCCCCAACTGGGCATTTGACGACCCCGATAAACAAAAAGAAAAGAAGGAACAGTGGAAATCGCAAAAAATGGCACAGGGCGATACCATCTTTACCAAAAGACATTATGTACTGTTCAAACGAATTGACAATGAAACACCAAATATAGCAGGCTACAACTATCAGGATGGCGATATTCCTGTTACTGCATTATTGGAAGTTCATGAATTGAAAAGCGATAAGATGTGGATTGCCAAACCATTGTTCTTCATCAGGGAATCGACTGCAAACAATGTCCCTTTCGAAATTAAGGAACTGGGTCTGACTTTCAGGCTGCCTCAAATACTCCCCGAAGAAAAGAAAATGCTCATTGAAGTTCTGGATGCCAATCCGGACGGTGAGTATGTTGTAGTACAGGCTTTAATTTTTCCAGGTATTAACTGGGTTTGGTTGGGTTCAATCATGATGATGATTGGATTATTAATGGGTATGTGGGAGAAGTTGAGAAAGCATAAGACCGCATAAAGTAATTGAAGTTTATGCACAAGATTTTGTTTTACAACTGCTTAATAATTGCCTCAAATTTTTTTTTGATTGCATGTTCTTCAGAATATTCCGAAGCAAAGAAAATGGGCCAAAAATGGTGTACCTGCAATGAAAAAATGGGTAAGCTCTATGAAGAGATGAATGCCACTGACAATCAAATAAATAAAGACGCTATAGCAGTAAAAATACTTGCAGAACAGGCTAATGTGTTGCAATGTATGGGGGGCGAGGAAAAATTGAGACTCCTAAATGATAAGTTTTCGGGAAGCAGTTTTCAAGAATATTATGATAAAACCAGATCAAATACCTGTCCTGAACGGGTAAAGCTGCTTTCTAAAAAGTAAATTAACTGCGTTATTGTGCCTAAAGTCTTAGGTTTTATTACTATTTCAACAACGAACAATTCTAAACGGTTTTTTTTCCAATGTTACGAAAGACTTTAGACAGCTAGCGTTTATATCTTACTTTTATTGATTCTTCAAAAATCATACCTAAAGATTTTGGCAAAACTTTGATTATATTTTCATGCTTAATACATGCAAAATAAATTGAAAAGGCGTGAAATTTATATTATTTTAATATAAAATTTATTAAATAATTGTACCTTTATTCTTGTACTAAAATTAAACTAAAGATTTGTACTTTGCCTATGAAATTGAATAATTTACACTATCTCCTTCTTTTTACTTCTTTTTTACTAATAACCTTTATTTTTTTAAAAGCGGGGAATAACTATTCCCAAAAATCAAAGGCCTCTCTAAACTTTGATTTAGTAAGACGCGTATCATTAAAACCGGAAAAAAAAGGAAAGAAGAAGACCAACGAAGAGCGTGCTATGTTCGACTTAGCCCGCGAATTGCACGAATACTATCGACAGGTAAATCCAACTACCGGAACAGTCTCAAAAGCTGATAAAGCCGCTGAACAAAGAGCTGCAATGCTCGCCCCCATTGCATATGAAGGACGCAAAGCATCTGTAACTACACTAGGTAACTTCACCACACGTGGCCCCGGCAATTTGGGAGGACGAACACGCGCAGTTGTCTTTGACCGATCTGATGCAACAGGCAATACCTTGCTTGCCGGTGCAGTCAGCGGTGGTGTATTCCGTACAACAAATGCTGGTGCAACATGGATTCGTGTATCGCCATTGGACCAACAGCATAATGTAACCGCTATTGCTCAGGATCCACGCGCAGGCTTTCAAAATATTTGGTATTACAGTACAGGTGAGGGTTCAGGAAACAGCGCATCCTTCAATGGAGCATTTTACGCTGGGCATGGTGTTTGGCGCTCTACCGATAATGGATTAACCTGGACACAAATGTCTTTTCCTGCTGCAAATAACGAATTTACCTTTGATCAGCGTTTCGATATTATAACAAGATTAGCGGTTCATCCAACAACCGGTGATTTGTTTGTTGCAGCTTTAGGTGCGATATTCCGTTTCGATATTTCTGCAAATACTTGGTTAACAGAACAGACTTCAACAGGACCTTTTGGTACAAATCACGTCACTGATCTTGTCATTTCCAGTACAGGCAGAGTTTACACTGCTTTTTCCGGTGTTGGACCGGCAGCACAGGAAGGTATATGGACTTCTAATAATGCAACGGGAGTAGCAGCAGGCACTTGGAGCAGAATAGCTACAGATGCCACCCCTGTGGGCTGGAATCAGATTGGCCGCGCAGTGTTGGCAATTGCACCATCAAACCAGGATTTGCTTTATGTGCTTTATGAAAGTAATGCAGCTACTGCATCTCCCGGTGATTCTGATCTTTGGCGCTGGAATCAGGCTACTGGAACCTGGACTAATTTCTCTAATAAAATTCCCGATGAAGCAGGAGGCAGTGCAGGCAATGACCCCTTCAATTCTCAAGGAGGATATGATCTGGTTGTTTCGGTGAAACCTGATAATGCAAATTTTGTCGTGATTGGTGGCACAAATGCATATAAGGTAACTGATATTACAACTGGAAACTTTGTTCGTATAGGTGGCTATGCGGGCCCCAATGGATATGCCCTTTACAATGCCGGTGGCGTAACGCATCACCCCGACGTGCATGTACTGGTATTCAAGCCCACAGCTGTGAATCAGCTTTTTTCAGGCACCGATGGCGGTGTTCACCGTACGATAGATGTAACAGCTACTACCGTAAATTGGGTCAATTTGAATAACAATTATACAACATATCAGTATTATCATGTTTATCTCGACCCCCTAACCGGCTCAAATGGTGTTTTAGGTGGGGCACAAGACAATGGCACTACACAAGGTGGTACAAGTTTGGGAGAAGCCAACTTAACCAACATGACTTTGGTTTTTAGTGGGGATGGCTGTGCAACCGGTATATCAAGAGCAAATGCCTGTATACCTTATTTCATGAGTAGTCAATCAGGAAATCTTTTTCGCGATTGTCCTACAGGGGCTACAATTAGACCTGCAGGTTCTACAAGCGATTTTGTTACCTATTTCCTACTAGATCCATCGAATAACAACAATCTTTATTATGCAGGTGAGCGCAATCTGTACAAAACGAATAACGCAACCAATGTTACAACAACAGTAGGCGCTGGGGCAACCAATTGGCAAAATTTAGGGGTAATTTCTACCGGAACCGATTTTATTACCAACTTTACCGCATCCTGGGGCGCCTATTCTACAGTAAATAGCAAACTATTTATTGGCACTGACGAGGGTAAAATATTCAGGCTAAATAACCCTGCAAATGTAACAAACCTTACAGGAATGGCTACCATTACTCCTGCAGCTGCCACAACTGGCTTCCCAAGTATCGTAGCCGGAATGGCCATACATCCTACCAACCCAAATATTTTGATAGCAGCTTATTCCAACTATGGCGCACCAAGTATTTTTCTTACTAACAATGCAAATGCAGCTACTCCTGTTTGGGTAAATGTATCGCGCAATATCGAAGCCTTATCGGTTCGTTCTGTGTCAATTGTGGAAGCAGGAGGTTCTACGCTTTATGTCGCGGGCACATCTCGTGGGCTTTATACCAGCACCGACCCTACAACAACGGACTGGGTGAGGGTAGGTACTACAACAATTGGAATGGCATTGGTGAGCCAGCTTTGGTATCGCCCTGCAGATCAAAAACTATTGGTTGGCACGCATGGCAATGGCATGTTTATGGTAGATGTTTTACCACCTGTTTTACCTGTCGAACTGCTTGCTTTTGATGGTGAATTGGTAAAAAATGAAGTAAGCTTGACCTGGAAAACAGCTTCGGAAGAAAACAATATGGGCTTTGAAATTCAACGTTCGCTCGATGCGGCTAACTTTGAGCGTATTGGCTTTGTCTATTCTAAAGAAAATGGAAATAGTCGAGCTGAATTGGCTTATAATTACAAGGATGGACAGCTGATTCACCCAACTCAATACTATCGCCTAAGGCAGTTGGATTTTGATGGTTCCGAAACATTTTCAAATGTTGTGGCTATTTCAACCGGACTGGATGATGTAAATAGTGCAGTTGCTATCAAACTTTATCCCAATCCTGTAGCTGAAGCGCTTTATATTGAATTAGGCGATATGCCAAAGAATAAACTGCGCTTACAATTTTTCACTTTAAAAGGAACCCTGCAAAAAGAGTTGTCAATCGATGCCTCAAGTCGAACCCTAAAGGTTTTGCTAAACAACAATGAGTTACCTGAAGCATTGTACCTTGTCCGCATTTTTGATGGCGCTGTACTGCTTGATACGCGAAAGATATATAAGTCAAAATAATTTCTTCCTGACAAAATTTAAGTACCAAATATATAAAATGCAAAGGCTACCTAAAGTAGGCAGCCTTTGCATTTGTGTTATTACTATTAAATCATTTGTAATATTCTCAATTCAGAATTCTGCATTACCATTGTACGGGTAATAAGCAATCAGCCCATTTGCCAAATTCACTTGCGCAAAGCTCAGCGCTGAAAATAGTAGCATTACTGCCATAAGAGTAATCTTTTTCATTTTTTTAAGTTTTTTAATTTTTTTAGGAATGCCGCAAATATAAAACATTTTATAAAATTAGTAGCCCTGTGAAAATTGTTTTTTTACTTTATGAATAACTTTTTCGGGACTAAAGTGCATAAAAAAAGCTGCCTTGTATTGGCAGCTTTTCTCATTTTTGTCCTTGTATCTTATTCCTTTACAATGGTTTTGCTTTCGAATTGACCATTTTCGTTGAAAATGTAATTAAAAACTAAATCAAAGATTCCGCTCGCCACTATACTTTCTTTTTAACATAAAACTCTGCCCAAGATAGAGTTCCCTTACTTTTTGGTCGGCAGCGAGGTCTTCGGGTGCGCCCTCTTTGAATATATGACCATCGACCATAATATAGGCACGGTCGATGATTGAAAGGGTTTCACCTACATTGTGGTCGGTGATGAGGATTCCGATGTTTTTATTCTTAAGTTTCCATACTATGGATTGAATATCCTCTACGGCAATGGGGTCGATGCCCGCAAAGGGCTCATCCAACAAAATAAAAGAGGGGTTTACTGCCAATGCCCTTGCAATTTCGGTTCTTCTGCGTTCTCCACCCGAAAGGGTATCGCCCTTACTTTTTCTTACTTTTTCGAGACCAAATTCAAACATAAGCTCCTCAAGCTTTGCCTCCTGCGCAGCTTTTTTCAAAGCGGTCATTTCCAATACAGCCCTGATATTGTCTTCGACCGATAGTTTTCGGAAAATACTGGCCTCTTGTGGCAGGTATCCGATACCAAGTTTAGAGCGTTTGTACATAGGCAAGGCAGTAATATCCTGATTGTCTAAATACACATTGCCACTATTGGGTTTTACAAAACCAACAGTCATATAAAAGGTTGTGGTTTTTCCGGCACCATTTGGACCCAAAAGTCCCACAATTTCGCCCTGTTTTACACTAATTGATACACCACGTACCACATTTCTGCGCCCATAGGTTTTGAATAGATTTTCAGCTCTCAGTATCATTCTAGTTCTTTTTTAGGAGCTTTGTCGGCATTATTGAATTTTACCTTTTCGGCAAAGGCCATCAATAATTTTTCAGTTGGAAAATCTCCTTTGTAACGGATGGCAATATTTGCCACATATTTGTTATCGACAACCATATTGATGGAGTATCCGCAGAGATCTGCCTGTCGAACCTTTGACAAAACAGCATCGCGACCACTTATCTTGATTTTTCTTCTTTCGATGGCCTTGAATGCAAGTACCTCTTTTTCAAGAAAGTTTTTCCAGTCCTCAGCAGTTTTGAGGGTTTTGTTCTCAAAGATCGTGACAGAGTAGGTTACACTATCTGACATAACATAATTTTCAAGGCTATTGATATCGGCACTGTAAGCAGTTGTTTTGGAAACAGGCCTTTGTGGAAAAGCCGCCTTACCTTTATTGCCCTGCAATTCAAAATTTTCCCATTTTTCGACAGACCGCAACTTTTCTGACCAGTTTTTCGACTTTTTTTCAGCGCTACAGGCACCTAACAAACATATTACCATTATTGACAAGCAACTAATTCCTATTATTTTCATATCCTTTTTTTATTCTCATTAAACATTAACCATTTCTCATTATCCCATTACTCATTAACCATTAACCATTACCCCATTACCCCATTACGCCATTACCCCATTAACCATTAACCATTAACCATTAACCATTACCCCATTACGCCATTACCCCATTAACCATTACAAATCCGTCATCATCAATAGTTCCAAATCGGTATATTTTAATCCGAAACGCTCACTCATGTACTTGTTGGTAAGGCAGCCTTTGTACATATAAACACCATTTCTGAAGCCAGGATTTGTACGAATAAGCGCCTCTATATTTTCTGTTCCACCTGCGTTTAGAAAGAAGGGCAGCAAAACATTACTGAAAGCTGTTGAACCAGTACCCGGAAAGCGGGAAACGATATTTGGCACGCAATAATGAATCACATCATATTTTCTGAAAGTAGGGTTATTGTGTGTTGTTATTTTAGATGTAGCAAAACACCCCCCCTGGTCTATACTCACATCAATAATGACAGCGCCTGACTTCATGCTTTTCACCATATCTTCGCTTACAACGCAAGGCGTACGGCCCGATTCTGCATGAATGGCCCCAATGACTACATCAGCAGTTTTAAGTTCATGTTCCATTTCAGGAGCGCTGAAAGTACCTGTGTAAAGCCTCATTCCAAGATCCGATTGCAGTCTCATCAATTTACGGATGCTATTGTCGAAAACCCTGACCTCAGCACCATAGCCAAGGGCTACACGTGTGGCAACCTCTGCGACTACTCCTGCTCCTAAAATTACCACTTTTGCCGGCGGTATACCAGAAATTCCACCAAGTAAAACTCCCCTACCACCCGAAGATGCGGCAAGCAGTTCGGCAGCAATCTGCATAGCGCCAATCCCGGCAATTTCCGACATTAGCCGTACAAAGGGAAAAACTCCTGAACTATCTTTCATGTACTCCATTGCAAGAGCCGTGATTCGTTTATTTTTAAGCCTGTAGAGATATTCCTCCTGCATCGTTGGCAGGTGAATAGGCGAAATATGAATCTGTCCCGGATGTCCTAAATCAATCTCTTCTAAGGTAGGCGGTGCAACCTTTAAAATTACATTGGCCTTAAATACCTGATCGGAACTGTAAGCAATTTCTGCTCCAGCTTCAGAGTAATCATAATCGCTGAAATTTGATCTTTCGCCTGCTTCTTTTTCAACAATGATATGGTGACCGGCTTTTACCAAAGTTTTCACAGAAGCCGGCGTAAGTGCTATTCTATTTTCGGGAAAAGCAACTTCCTTAGGAATGCCTATGGATACCTTCCTTCTTTTCAAATGCGTTTCCAACATTTCTTCCTGTGGGGTCAAAACGTTTTCAGTCAGGCTTTTGGGAATGTTTATTTTAGGCTTATCCATATAATTTCATTAACTTATTCTTGACTAATTATCGTCTAAAAATGTGAATTTTCCTTTCGATTTATTCCAGTGAATTTCTAATTCCCCATCTTTAAAAGACCCACGTATACCACAAGATGTATCAGATGGATTGGCACTGCAGTATGCTTCAAAATTCTCGTCCAGAAGATATATTTTAATTGTATTCCCTTTTTTGGGTAAATCGTAATGCAAAGGCAACAATTTTGCAATATGCTCGTCGTATAAAAAGGCATCGTTGCCACCTTCCAAAAAATCCCTGTAAGTTATTTCTATAACGACCTCATCATTCACCTTGAACCATTTTCCGCCACTTTTTTTCCAAAAACTAACATCGGTTTTCCAGGTATCGCCGATAATATATTTTTTTGAAATTCCTATAATAGGCTCATTATTCGATTTCTCGAATAACATAAACTGAAAACTACAAAAATTGTCGGCACTATCTCTGGCGGGATCCTTTATGAAAACATAACCTTTTGTTGTATTTACATCTGCCTCCATCTCATAATCGGCAATTGAAACGGTTGTCCACTTGTTATCTTTTATTTCGAGCGGATAACTGACCAAATCTTTGTCGACACAGGACATTTCCCAATAATAATCAATAATATCTTTTTTTAGTTTGATAACTTCGGGGGCCTGCGCTGCTGCTGAATAGCAAAGGAACAATATCAGTATAAAAGGGAAAATTTTAGACATAATACAGCGAATTAAGCATATAATCTGTAAATATAAGATTTTATTTTTCTACTGTCAAATCCTTGATTTCAGTTTTTTGAACTGTAATTTCCTAACAACATGCAATTACCCTTGAGCCTGAGCATTTCAGAATTCAAAAAAAATTGCTTAAATCTTTGATTATAAAATGATTCTGTATTTTTTAAGGCTATCTCGTTTTGTGCCATTCTATTGTACATCACTAAACCCTTATCTGCCAAAAGATTTTTTAAAGCTTTTAGAAAATCTTCTGTTTCGAATAAGGTTGGGACAGCATCATCGATAAAAATATCCACAACAATCAGATCATATTTTTCTTTATCGCTTAAAACAAAAGCGGCAGCATCGGCGCAATGAAGTTCTATTTGAGATGTTAACTTTGGTAGTCCGTATTTTTCTGCGGCTTCCAAAACCATCGGATCGATATCCACTGCTTTGCAAACAAAGCTTTTTTGATGCTTTTTTTCGAGCAAATAAGGCACACTCAACAATCCGGCACCAAGCAACAAAACCTTATCTGTCTTGAACTTATTGATATTCAACACCGAAAAAGCGGTTCTGAAATTAAGGTATAAATCATCGAAGGAATACATCGCATTTTTGGTGCACAATGCAAGTCTACCCCTACTCAAGAGAATTTCCAATTCACCACTGAAGTTGCTCTGCTTTCTTTCTATGCTGATATCAAAAAAATAACTGAGTATTTTTTTCCAAATTGTTATGTTCAAACCTTCTGATTTAAATTTGAATCATCATTATTTTCCCAATGTCTGTATTTCATACTCTGCTCAAAAACAGTTCTAAGTAGCTGTTCATCTTCGTGTGTGAGTTCAATATTTCTTCGGCTCATCATCCTTTCGGCAGCATCGACAGCTTCTTCCGGTCGATATGTTGCAAAGCCATCGGCCCCGCCCCAACTGAAAGAGGGTATAAATTTTGGCGGAAAACCGGCTCCAAAGATGTTGGCGGCAACGCCTACAACTGTACCAGTATTGAACATCGTATTAATTCCGCATTTCGAATGATCGCCCATAAAAAGTCCGCAAAACTGTAGATTAGTGTTTTCGAGTTTATCAGTGGCATAATTCCATACTTTTACCTCGCTGTAATTATTTTTCAGGTTCGAATTATTGGTATCGGCACCCAAATTACACCATTCTCCAATGACGGCATTGCCCAAAAAACCATCGTGACCTTTATTGGAATAGCCAAACATAACAACATTATTCAACTCGCCGCCGACTTTACAATGTGGGCCCAGGGTTGTTGCCCCATAGATTTTAGTACCCATTTTTGTTGCGGCATGTTCGCAGAGTGCAAGCGGCCCACGCAGCATGGAACCTTCAAGTACTTCGGCATCT
This sequence comes from Saprospira sp., assembly GCA_044379045.1. GTDB lineage: Bacteria > Bacteroidota > Bacteroidia > Chitinophagales > Saprospiraceae > Saprospira. The sequence continues at coordinate 2,014 of JBIPOO010000084.1, read as the reverse complement.
TTACCGATGTAGACTGGTCCCGTTTTAGTATTGAGAATTGAACAATCAATCTTTGCGCCTTCCTCTATAAAAAGATCATCGATTGAGCCCAAGAGTCGGTTGTGAGCCTCCAGTGGCTGCGATTTTCTTCCAAAAGTAAGGATTTCAAAGTCTTTTCTGATTTCCGCATCGTTCAAACTAAAAATATCCCAGATGCGTTTCACCTGAGTATATGGTTGTTTCCAATCTAGCATCGCCAACTGATCGGGTAATTGTCCGCCCAAAAACAGCCTGGAGGCAGTAGCATCTAGTTTGAGTGCAATGATGTTGTTATTGTCATAAAGTGCATGATAAATCGGTAACTGTTTAATTCTTTCTACCAATGCCGAATCTGGAATAATAGCAGAATTTATCAACAGATTTACAGCGGCTATCCGACACTGATATTTATCGCTGAGGTGGAATTGTGTGTGAAAGGAAATTTTTGCCTCTAGCATTTTTTCCCATTTCTCACGAATCGTCAGAATTCCAATGCGTAAATCTCCAATTGGCCTTGTATAGGTAAATGGCTTTAAATGTTCTATGAGCGATTTATCATCGAATAAAATCAGGTTTTCCATAAAGATGAAAGCTTTGTCTTTGAAGCAAATCTACAAAAAATATTGAAAGAATAAACATAAGCCTTATCTTTGGTCTTAATATTTTGAAATTACTTTTCAAGCTAAGCATAGCTCAACAAAAAAATCACACATATAATGCTAACGCTTTGGCTGATGCCCGATAAAGAAACCTACCTGAAAATTGGTCAGCTCATTGCTGAACTAAGCAGTGTTCACAATACTCCAAGATTTGAACCGCATGTAACCCTCATTAGTGGAATTACCGATGATGTGGAAACAGCTTTATTGAAAACCCAAAAATTGGCTGCTGACAATAATGTTTTGAAGGCCTCACTAACCGGCGTTGAATATCTTGAATATTTTTATCGCTGCCTGTTTTTTAGAACCGATGACAGCGAAGATATTTTTCATTTGAGGGATAAGGCCGAATCGCTTTTTGAACATTCAACTGTAAATCCATTCATTCCACATATCAGCTTTCTCTACGGTTCGCTGCCTACTTTTAAAAAGGAAGCAATTATCGCAGAATTGGGCGACCGATTTCTAGGTGGATTTTCGCTGCAAAGCCTCCGGCTGGTAAGAACAGAGCTTGGCCCCGAGAACTGGGAGCTGCTGGGCGAGTTTGAGTTGGTTGGTGGCCGCTAGACCTGAGGGGTTTTATAAACCTTTCAGGTCTAGCAGCCCGTACTGGTATAAACGATATAGAGCAGCCCGCAGCGACTCATCGTCTCCCGATATTCCGATTTCATCGATAATTTCCGATATAGTGCTTTTACCATTGTAGCGTCTGAGCACCTCTAAATCGTAGGCTTTGGTATTCACATCAAAATCGGGCAGGCCCTCAAACCTGATGCTAAGGTGCTTTGCCTCCTCGGGCGATCCCGACAGAGGAGGCAAAGCACCCAAACAAGGATCTAATCTTGGCCTAGATTTAAAAAGGCTGCTTAAATTTGTAAAATCAGGTTCTTCAATTGACTGATTTGTAAAAAGCATCTGTATCCCTGGCCTGCGGCAGAGTTCCGACATCCAAAAAGAAAGTTCTACTTTACCCAAAGCAAAAAGCATGGGCAGTTCAGTATCTGTTACTTTAGTTAATCCTAATACGGCATCCATCGAGCCTGCAAAAAACAAACCTGCATTTACAGCCCTTTTATTCCAGGTTTTGAGGCTGTCGTGATGTGCAATTGGTGCAAAAATATCTACATCAAGATATGCTTTAGGTGAATTTCCAATGCCCACAAGTCCACTGTCATTTGCTATCAGTTTATCAAGCAGTTGTAAAAGTCGCCGCTGTTCGGCACTGTCTGTAAATTCAGCCGGATTAATACCCAATTCTCTGAAAGCTGTTCTAATTCTACCAGCAGGATGGTTGGGGCTATTCACGGTCATACAAAGAACCCCATTTTCCGAAAGGC
>JBIPOO010000316.1:0-4322 GCA_044379045.1 Saprospira sp. | reverse complement strand
TCTTTCGGACGAACTTTACCTTTTACAGTTTTGTTTTTGGCTTTATAAACATAGTTTGAACTCTTGTCACCAACAAAAACAGTTGAATTTTTGATTACACGTGTTTTGAGCGTGTAAGTTTCAGTAGTAGGTTCTACTTTTACTTCGTTCCATTCACCCAACTTGTAATTTCCAATAGCAGGAACATCATAAACAAGGTATTCACAGTTTATTGGACCTAAGCATTTGGTTGGTTCGTATTTTGAAGTCTCCCATTTGATGTAACCTTTAGATACACGACCACCAGGTAAGAGAATAGGGTTCTGTAAACCAGAAACTTTAGATCTTGGAATCAGAACACGCAATGTTTTGTTACCGTCACCGTTTTGAGCATTTCCGCTGTTATCGTTGGCTTTGATAATGATATTTTGGGTAGCTTTGATGTTGCGGTATGCAGGGAACCAATCTTCTGTTACAATACTATAGGTAAATTGCTCGCAAAGATCCAAATCTTCTTCGAAGTTAGTATCGTCTACTACATCAACTTTTAGGTTGCTGAGCTCAGATTTGTAAACACCTGAAGGAAATTTTGCAATTGTTTTAGCTGGGCTGTAGCGAACATCTGGAGCTGTAAGCTCGGGAGTTCTGGTACCGCCGAATGGATCTTCGCTACAATCTTCTTCGCATTCGCGTGGTTTAAGACAAGCGCAATATCCTGTTTGTTGGAAGTCAAAATTGTATGTGTTGCAATTGCCATTGTTTTCGAGGCTGGCGCATGGACGACCAGTTGATTTCCAAACAATTTTACCGTCTTTTTCAACACCTGTAAAAAGCATAAATCCAGTTTCGGATGAACCAGCAGAAGGAAGTTTTACTTTAAAAGTTTTACCTGCCGCTACAGCTTCTGCATTAAATTTAGCATTGAAATAAGCAACACCGTTAGTGTAATATCTTTTTCCGTTTACATCATTCATAGTGATGTTTGCTGATTTCAATTCCTTAGCTGAAGTATAATTTTTGTATTCAAACTGAAGTTCTTTGTTTTTCTTAGGTTTGAATGTGCCTTTTTCTACAAAGATTTCAAGACATCCGCTTTTTAACAAAGTGTCGCGGTCATCATCTTCCAATGCAAACAAAACAAAAACACGACGATTTTCAGCTTTTCCGCCTGCACCGTATTTAAGTTCTTTTTCACCGTAGAAAAACAATTCAATTTTGTCTTCGGCTTCGCCTTTAGATTTAAGGTATTCAAAAGCAGAATTTGCACGCTTTTCTGAGAGGTCCATGTTGTATTCATTGGTACCAAGGTCACAGGTGTAACCGGCAACACGTACTTTTAAACGGCGTCCTTTAGATGCATCAAGGAAAGAATCAATGGTAGTTTTGCTCTCTTTTTTAAGGACTGATTTGTCGAGTTCAAAATAAACTTCAAAACTGTCTTTAAGTTCCTGTGCGTTTGATACTCCTATGCACAGCAGAGCGAACATAAAGCTAAATAATAACTTCTTCATTTTTATGGTTTTTATAATTAGATAATGATAGCCTTTTTGAATTAGCACGCAAATATAAGAATATTTGTCAAATTATAATTTTTAAAACTAAAATGTGTTAAAAAAAAGCATACTGGCTTTCTTATAAAGAAAATAGCTGTCTTTTCGGACAGCTATTTCTTAGCATTAAAATTTAAAAACTGCTCCCAAGGCGGGAAGTATGGGTAATTGGTTTACCCTTCTGTATCTTATTCGGTCAAAGTAAAATATATTTGGACGATCGTAGACATTGGTTATACTTGCATTCAACATTAATTTGGCTCGTTTTCCAAAATCAATGGTGTACCTTAAAGAAAAATCAAGTCGGTGATAATAAGGTAGTCTTTTATTGTTAATTCTGTCGGAATAAATAACGCCCAGTTCCGTATCAGGATTATTGTTTTGAGTCACATAATCGGTATTAATTCCGTCCTGGAAGCTATTCAGATTATAAAATCCCTGTGTTGAGGTGAAAGGGAAACCAGATCCCAGATTCCATCTGAGAGAAACTTCGAAAGGATGTTCGGTTTTTGAACGTTTTTCATCAGGGCTCATTTCTTTCATTTTTCCAATTCTGAATTTGTAAGAACTGACAATATTCATATTATGTCTTCTGTCGAAGGATGCATAATACTTTTGAATTCCGTCATCGCGTGTTACATAGCCCAGAGAATAGGCAAGGTAAAAGTAAAACTGATCTTTTTCGTAAGTTCCGTTAAAGTCGAGACCATAGGCCTGGCCATTCTCAGCTATAAATTCAGGCTCGTATGTGCGATTGCCGAAAACATCGGTGAGTGCTGTGGTCGTTCTGTTTCTGTTTAAACTGACAATTTGCGGGAACCATTTCCAGTATGGCTCAATATTCATGACAATATTGTTACCTATATTAACTTCGAATCCGCCAATGGCATGAACAGAAGTCTGCAATTTTGATTTTGTAGGAGTGTAGAGCGGTCTTCTTGCAGATGAATCATAGCCGGTAATTTTAAAAACCTGTTCATCGGGGCCGCCAAGGAAGCCGACAAAAAGATTCACAACATCCCTTTCGTCAACCGAACTGATAAGATTTTGAGAGTATAAACCACCTGCCAATTTGAAACGGAAAGAATTGGTAATGTTATACTTCATTGCAATTCTAGGTTCAGCCCTAAATTCACCAAGCGAGGCATAATACTGAGCCCTGAAACTTGGCTCAATTACTGCTTTGCCAATCAAACCTTTATATCGGACATAAACAGCTGCTTCAGTATTTGACTGCTGTTGCCCAAAGGGTATTCCATTGTTGTTTTCCAGGCTGAAATCAGTGTAAAAAGTATTGATTTCAACTCCATAGTTTACTTCACTATTTCTGGCCATAAACAATGAAAAATTGATATTCGCATTGAAACTGTTTACTTTGCTGAAACGCTCCTTAGAGCTGTCTCCCTCAATAAAATTAGCTGCATAAGTAGAGTAGCCGACATTTCCTTCCATGATAAGTTTTGCCGATCCTGGAACAACTCTGAAATCGATTCCACCTCCCCCTGAATTCCACTTATATTGTGCAACACCTGTAAAATTAGCATTGTCATTAAAGCTAAAGCCAAAAGCGTTTAAACGGCTTCCGTTTGCAGTATTAAAGGAGAGTTTACCATGAAAATCTGTAAAACTGTAGGGTAGGGTAGTATTAGCAGCATCTGTCATTGGTCTTTCTAAAATCGGTTTATAAAACCAGTTCGAAGTCTGATTAAGATAAGAGTGTTTACCTGTAAGTATGAAAGACAAGCTGTTGCCTTTGTTTTCATCAAGTTTAATGATCGGTCCCTCGAATAAAAACTTAGACACAAATGGATTGCTACTTAACATTCCGGAGAATCTCTTTTTATCTCCCTCTCTTGTTTTAATGTCAATAACTGCTGATGACCTTCCACCATATTTAGCACCGAAACCACCGGTGTAAACATCGATACTTCTGATGACCTCTGTTTCAAATACTGAGAAAAAGCCGATTGAATGGAAGGCATTAAAAATGCTCATGCCATCAAGGATGACTTTATTTTGTACAGGTGCACCGCCACGTATATATATCTGACCACCCTGGTCTCCCGTAAAAATTACACCTGGAATGATCTGTAGATATTGGGCAAAGTCTGATTCACCTCCAGCAGCAGGTAGTCTCTGAATGTCTTTGGCAGTAATTCTGACAACCGAAACCCTGGTATCTGTTTGAGATTCTTCTCTATTCGCATTTACTTCAACAGTTTCTGTTTTGAGTGAAGAAGGAACCATTGAAATATTGAAGTTGAGCATTTTACCTGCCTCTACATTTATTTCAACACCAAGGCTGTCGTAGCCTACTGCTCTGCACTGTAAAATGTACTTACCTGGAGGTACGCTTGCGATAGTGTAAAAACCATCATCTTCAGTAAGTGTATTAAACTTTAAACCATCATTTAGAAAAACTGGTGTAAACATTAGCGGTTCACCGCTTTCTTTATCAAGTACACTTCCTCTGACACCACCATTTGTCTGTGCATTTAAAAAGCTTGCCGAAAGGCATAAAAGGCTAATAACCAGGTAGTATTTGTATTTTTTTAGAATTTCTTTCATGAGATTAGCTTGATTTCAGAAAAAGTTTGGTACTTAAATGGCAAATGTAGGCTGTTTTTGCTATAAAACTCAGAAAAGTACAATCAATTTGCACTAAAAAAAGTGATAAACTTGTTTCAGGTCATAAATCAGTACTTTTGTTAGACATATAAAAACACTATAGTATACATAATGTTTATTTTTGAATGCAGTTCCAGATTTTGGAATTATATTTGCATGCAGTTT
>JBIPOO010000451.1:0-4329 GCA_044379045.1 Saprospira sp. | reverse complement strand
TACCTTCGGCAAGGCCTGTCGCCAATGCAGTTGTTTGAAGTTGTGGTCCAGACCAGTTGAAACTGTATGGCAACACTCCGCCATTGGCAAATACCTGCAAGGCTCCGTCGGCAGCACCAGGGCAGGTAATAGCAGCGCCATTGTAATTGGAGAATTGAACCACATTGGCCAGTATCTGGCTTGGTTGAGTAATGTTGGCCGAAGCAGTAGCAGAACAACCATTAAAATCTGTAACGGTGATGCTGGCCAATCCCGCAGGCAAGCCATTGGCTACTGAGGTGTTTTGACCATTTGACCAAAGGAAATTATAGCCGGGAGTGCCGCCGCTGACGTTTACAGAGGCAGTTCCGTCATTGGCACCAAAACAGGAATTATTGGTAACTGTAACTGAAGCTAAAAGTTGCGAAGGCTGAGAGATAGTTGCAGAAGTTATAGTTGTACAGAAGTTTGCATCTGTTACGGTTACAGTATATGTGCCCGCATTTAAGCCTGATCTGTCTTCAGTAAATACTCCTCCGCCCCAGTTGTATGAATAAGGTTGAATACCGCCGCTTACAGTTAGATTTATGGAACCGCTTGCTTGACCAAAACAACTGACATTGACCTGATTGGTAAATGTTCCAAGAATATTTGGCGCTGAAGTGACAGCTGTTCTTGTTAGGGAACAACCATTGCCATCAGTAACAGTTACGGTAAAAATGCCTCCAGGTAATCCACTAAGGTCTTCGCTGGTAGCGCCATTTGACCAAAGGAAGGTATAGGGCAATGTTCCTCCATTTACTGTTAGATCGGCAGCACCGTTTGTATTGCCACCACAGTCAATGTTAGTTGCAATAACATTTGCATTTAGTGCTGTAGGTTGAGCTACACTGGTAGAAGCACTCACTGTACAACCATTTATGTCGGATAGGGTCACACTATAATTTCCGGCAATCAGCGCAGTGGCAGTGGAACCTGTCTGACCATTCGACCAAACAAAATTAAATGGTGCTGTTCCAGAGGCTGGTACAGTACCAATTGAGCCTGAATTGGTGCCAAAACAAAGCACATTGTTTGGACTTAAATTCACTGATGGGTTTGGATTTACAGTTACAGTTGAACTTGTAGTAGCCGAGCAACCCTGAGGTGTACTTACTGTAACTGAGTATGTGCCTGAATTTGTGGTAGCAGCAGAAACAATGGATGGATTTTGAAGATTAGAGCTGAAAGAAGGACCTGACCAATTGAAAACGCTACCGGCATTTACATTTAAATTGAGTGTATTTCCCGAACAAATTGGGCTATTAGTAGTAATTTGTGGAACAGGATTGGGATTAACCGTTACAACTACTGTATCTCTTTCACGACAAATAGGTGTAAAGGTTATATCGTCCAAAGCAAAGTCATTCCCACCCCCGGCAGTATTTTGATTTACAATACAAATATTGGCAGTAGTGCTTGCGCCTGAATTCCAGATTGCATTGAACTGACTCCATACACAGGTTACATTCGGAGCATTAAAAGTAGCACCAAGCAGAACACCATTAACCGAGAATTGTAGAATTGCAGGATTTGAGGCCACCAGTGTATTTACATAAGTGTCAAAAATATAATCAGTTGCAGGAACAACATTTACAGTTTGACACCAAACATTTTGATTCGCAATTGTAGAACCATTCACTACCATCATGTTTCCTGCTCCGGTTGTATGATCAGGGCAAGGTGCAAAGTTTGAATGTGAAGTCTGTGGGTTAGGAATCACATCATAAACAGATTGAGGTGTTACATCACCAGGTGAAAATACATAATTGCTGGTAAATCCGATATTTCCTGCGCTGAAATCCCCATTGATAATAAGGTTGGTACCCGATGGAATCGTAGATTCAACCTGATAGGCAGTTGTTACTAATGGAGAGGCAACAGGATTTGCAATATTGGTAGCGCTAAGTCCTGATGCAGGTGACCAGGTATAGGTCAAACCTCCGGTAGCGTTGAGCTGGGCTGAACCGCCTGCGCAATAGGCCGTATCGTTGCCTGCGCTGATAGGAGTAACCACCGAACTTGCAACATTAGCACATGCAGTTGCAGTACAGAAAGTTGCATCCGTAACTGTTACACAATAAGTTCCGGGAGAAAGGTTTAATGCCGTTTGTCCGTTTATGCCTCCCGGCCATGCAAAATTGTACAAAGGATTTCCGCCACTGGCATTTGCAGTTGCAGAGCCGTTGTTGGCGCCAGGACAGGTTTCATTTGTTGATACGAGGGTTATGCTGATTGCTGTTGGCTGCGAAATGCTTACCGTAGCGGTTGCGGAACAAAGATTTGCATCGGAAACTGTTACTGTAAATGTTGCAGCATTAAGACCGGTATTAAGTGCAGTTGTACGACCATTGCTCCAATTGAAAGTATAAGTTCCTGAGCCTCCTGAACCAGCTGCTGTTGCAGTTCCGTTTGAACCATTGTTACAAGAAACAGAAGTTGAACTTGATATAGTGGCTGTAACAGAAGTTGGTTGACTAATTGTTACACTTGCAGAAGCTGTACATGAATTTGCATCAGAAACTGTAACAGTGTATGTGCCTGCTATCAAACCTGAATTTATAGCAGTGTTAGGTCCATTGCTCCAAATGAAAGTATAAGTGCCTGATCCTCCGGTTCCAGCAGCAGTTGCTGAGCCATTCGATAATCCGTTACAAGTAACTGAGGTAGAAGTTAGGATACTTGCAGTTACAGCCGATGGTTGACTGATTGTTACAGAAGCAGTAGCTGTACATGAATTTGCATCTGAAACGGTTACAATGTAAGTTCCAGCTATCAGACCAGTATTAGTGGCAGTTGTTCGTCCATTACTCCAGTTGAAAGTATATGTTCCCGAACCGCCAGCACCAGCAGCAGTGGCAGAACCATTAGCTAAGCCATTACAGGTTACAGATGTTGAGCCAGTTATACTTGCTGTTACAGCAGATGGTTGAGTAATTGTTACAGATGTTGTATTTGAACAAAGATTTGCATCGGATACGGTCACAATATAAGTTCCGGCAGCTAATCCTGTATTTAAAGCAGTAGTTCTGCCATTACTCCAGTTGAAAGTATAAGCTCCAGTACCACCTGCGCCCGCAGCTGTTGCAGAGCCATTCGATAAACCATTACAGGTTACATTCGTTGCCGATGAAATACTTGCCGTTATTGCTGTTGGTTGTGAAATGCTAACAGAAGCGGTTGCAGAGCAGAAATTTGCATCGGAAACTGTTACTGTAAATGTTGCAGCATTAAGACCGGTATTAAGTGCAGTTGTACGACCATTGCTCCAATTGAAAGTATAAGTTCCTGAGCCTCCTGAACCAGCTGCTGTTGCAGTTCCGTTTGAACCATTGTTACAAGAAACAGGAGTTGAACTTGATATAGTTGCTGTAACAGCAGTTGGTTGACTAATTGTTACACTTGCAGAAGCTGTACATGAATTTGCATCTGAAACGGTGACAATGTATGTGCCTGCTATCAAACCTGTATTTAAAGCAGTATTAGGTCCATTGCTCCAAATGAAAGTATAAGTGCCTGATCCTCCGGTTCCAGCAGCAGTTGCTGAGCCATTCGATAATCCGTTACAAGTAACTGAGGTAGAAGTTAGGATACTTGCAGTTACAGCCGATGGTTGACTGATTGTTACAGAAGCAGTAGCTGTACATGAATTTGCATCTGAAACGGTTACAATGTAAGTTCCAGCTATCAGACCAGTATTAGTGGCAGTTGTTCGTCCATTACTCCAGTTGAAAGTATATGTTCCCGAACCGCCAGCACCAGCAGCAGTGGCAGAACCATTAGCTAAGCCATTACAGGTTACAGATGTTGAGCCAGTTATACTTGCTGTTACAGCAGATGGTTGAGTAATTGTTACAGATGTTGTATTTGAACAAAGATTTGCATCGGATACGGTCACAATATAAGTTCCGGCAGCTAATCCTGTATTTAAAGCAGTAGTTCTGCCATTACTCCAGTTGAAAGTATAAGCTCCAGTACCACCTGCGCCCGCAGCTGTTGCAGAGCCATTCGATAAACCATTACAGGTTACATTCGTTGCCGATGAAATACTTGCCGTTATTGCTGTTGGTTGTGAAATGCTAACAGAAGCGGTTGCAGAGCAGAAATTTGCATCGGAAACTGTTACTGTAAATGTTGCAGCATTAAGACCGGTATTAAGTGCAGTTGTACGACCATTGCTCCAATTGAAAGTATAAGTTCCTGAGCCTCCTGAACCAGCTGCTGTTGCAGTTCCGTTTGAACCATTGTTACAAGAAACAGAAGTTGAACTTGATATAGTGGCTGTAACAGCAGTTGGTTGACTAATTGTTA
>JBIPOO010000315.1:0-4338 GCA_044379045.1 Saprospira sp. | reverse complement strand
ATTTGTCGGAAACCAGTACTTTGGTTTATAACATCAGCAGGCATCGGTGAGGATAGTTGGGACTTTTTGCCCGGAAGAAAAGTTAAAATGATCAAACAACTCAGTTAAAAAATCAAATAAATATTAATATGAAAAATTACACCCTTATTTTATGTTCAGTTTTGGCAATCATGATTTCCTGCACAAGCGACAAAAGCAGCATTAAAAATGATGACCTTCAGGGAACCTGGGTCTGTAAAAAAGCTACTAATAATGGTGCAGATCACGACCTAATGCAAAATGCCGAAATTATTGTAAAAGGAGACAAATTAAATTTTCCGATTCTCAAAAGCGCAGGAATCAATCCGGAACAGGATTTTACCCTTAAAAACGATGAAATACATTTTCTGAAGAACAAAGATTTAATCTTTAAAATAAAAGCGCTGAAAGAAAACAAATTGACGCTGCAGTTTACTATTCAGGACAATGAGCTCGTTGTCGAAATGGAGAAAAAAAAATAGGGGCATTTAATTGCGGTTCACATAATCTCCAAAGTCGGTACATTCTCTCAATATGTCTTTGTAAAAAGCCGTATTGGCATAATTTGATTTTAAATCTTTAAAAGCCTCATAATAACGTTTACTGTATTGAGGGGTATCATTCCAAATATTTAGAGTCTGTTCCAAATCCCGGGTTTTTTCAACCTTGGCAAGCATATACAGGGCTTTGGCTTTTAATTCATCGTTTCCACTGCTTTTGAGGGATTTCTCAAAATAGCTGCCTGCGATATCGGGTGTGTAGTAGCGATCACTGAGCCAGTCATAACCTTTAAAAACTTTTGGGGATTCCAATTTATCATCGGCCGACCACCAGGCGTAGTTTCCTTCATTCGATTCCGAATAGTAAATTGCTGGTCGATGCCATCCCTGTACGCCTGTATTGTACCAAGCAATACCCAGTAAATAGTAATACTCGGCTGCTTTAGCAGGTTCATTAGCTGCTTTTGTTTCGAGTGCTTTCAGTGTCTGTGCATAACTAAGCAGATTAAAATCCCTTTTCAACTCAGGGTATTTTTCATAGAGAAAACTGACATTCTGCTCAGCTATTGCTACATTGAAATAAGGATGAATTACCGATTCGAACCAGATGCTTTTATTGAGGTAGAGCGATTCAAAATAAGGGCTTACTTTCTTGTGCTGCTCATCGCACTTTGAAAAGCAATCAATTGCTTTATCCAACATATTCCGCTGCAGATAATACACTCCCTTCTGTTCGTTCAAGATATTTTTTGCCTCAACGACAGAACCATAGCGACCTTCTATCAGAAAAGCATCGTATTTGTTTTTCAGATTACAGTTGTCGACAAACTTTTCCAAAGCCTCCAGCAGATTGATATCGAGTCTGGCTTTGTAATCATAAGGATTAAAATAAGTCAGATAGGCTCTGGCAATATCACCTTGTTTTTGATAATGAAGACTGAATACATCTTTGAAAAACTGAATCAGCGTTTCGTTGTATTTTATTTTTTCGTTTTCCTGAATTTCCACCCAAAGTTTTTCTGCGCTTCCTGCATCGAGATTTGTCAATGCGAGTAGCTTGGCAACATACAACAGGGTCTGTGCTTGTGCATAATAGGTCGAATTCGCCGGGATGGCAGCCAAAGTTTGATTTGCAGCATTAAAATCTTTAAGAATTAGCCCACAATAAGCATCGGCAAGTGACCAAAAATGTCTGTTTTTGATAGCGTTATTTTCGGCCATTTTTTTCAACAGATTTTTAAATCTGCGCAGATTTTCGCTTTTTTCCATATCGTTTTGCGGGTAAGCCTTAGCTTCACTCAAATAAGTCGGAAAAGCCAGTTGTTGAACTTGACGAATATAACGTGCAGCCAATAATTCCATCATTGGCGATTCGGGAGCTATTGCTGAAATCTCCTCCAGTTCTTCAATCATCGAAGCATTGGGCTGCAGGCCACGCATGGTGTAAAAAACAGCTTTTTCCTCATTGCTTCGACAAAATTTTAAACTTGCGTTCCAATCGTCGGAATTGGTAAAGCTAAAACTATTGAGGCAGCTGTTGCGACGGTCGGGACAATTGACAAAAACCCGGGCATAATTGGCAGCAGCCTCATCGTCCTGCCGGATGCGTTGTACACCTGCTTTGAGTTCGAGCGCTCTGAAATAAATATAATTTTCTTCCGTTCCTTTAGGAAAAAAACGATCGAACATACTGAGCACATCATCGTTCTTTTGCATGTAAAAGGCAGCTCGGATAACCTGAAATGCATAGCGGTTTTTCAAAAATTTATCCTTTTCTTTATTGTACGCCTTTTGTCCTTCATCGCTCAATTTTTTGAGCTGATTCAGATCTTTTTTATCATCTTCGTTCCAATAATCGCTACCTTTCAATGCCTGTTCCTCGCATTTTTTTGCAAAAAGCAGATAGTTCCCCATGTTTTTTTTCAGGGCTGCATCGCTGAGCCAAAGCGCAAGCACCGAGTTCATGGCAGCTGCCTTGCTGAGCGCAATTCTATCCTTTTGTAGTTTTGCAATTTCATCGTAAGTCATCGTATAGATAAGCGCAGCGAGGTCGGTTTCACTCACCTTAACTTTGAGGTATTTTTTCCAATCGCTCAAATTTGCGTCTTCAGCATCTTTTGCCTTTTCGGAATAACCCAAACCCAAGCCAGCTTCATAATCGAGAAAAAGTATCATCGTTGGGTCGGAAAGTTCCTCCGTATCGAAAAAGGAGTAATGAACAGCACTGTCGTCGAACCAGCAGGTAAAAGAAATATTCGACGATAAGAGACTGGCGAGAAAAACTAAGATGAGCTTTTTCATATTTGAGGTTTTGCTTCTAGGTTCCAGGATAATGATTTAATAAAATTCGGGTTGAACTGCTTCACAATGTGATCATCCAGATGATAAAAAATAAGATTAAATCTTTTGCTTCCGAATGCTTTTTTTAATAATTTAATAGATTTTATCAAATCCGCTTCTTTTATGCCTTCGGTTCTGAGCTGATCGTTTTTGTATACATATACACCTTTAACATAACAGCTATTAAGCACAAGATAACGGTTTTCTTCCAATTTTTTAAAATTCAAATCCCTATCCAGATCATCTTCCGATAAATCATTGATGAGCTGTACCACCTTGTTTTCCCTGAACTGTACAGCCCATGAGAAAAGTGGCAATGCAATGTCTAATTTCAAAGGATAAACATCGAAATTTTCGAGATATGATTTTGCCTTTTGCAGATTTAAAATAGAATTTTTTTCTTTGTCTTTGCTAATGTCGCCCATATTGTAAAACATAAGTACTCCTTCATCGACAGGCGGCACCCCGGTAGTGGTAAAATATTTGACCTGATGCAACCTGATGGTAGCCGAAAACTTGCTTATTTCGGGCATATATTTTTTTAAATCTTCAATCAACTTAAAATAATTCGATTGAGTTTCAAGTGTCCAGTCACAGTCGAGCTGAAATTCTTTGACATTAAAACGCACTGTATCCAGTTTGGCAATCATCGAACGCAGCTTCTCAGACATGTTTTTTGCCAGCGAATCAACGCCCTGAGGATAAGCAAGTTTCCCCATACAGCTGTTCGTTATGAAGACTACAGGGACAATTTCCATTTTACGCCCCATATCAAAAAATTTCCAATCAAGTTGCGACACAGGAACCGCTGTTTGTCTTTCTTTATCGAAAAGCACATCGAAAAAGCGTACATACATTTTACGCACCGAAAGACTATCCATATAGTCTATTTCGGCCTGACTGATATCCATTTCTGCTTTCCAGTGATAAAAAGCTATGGCAGGATTTTCTTTTTTTGGACTGCAGCCTGCCCAGAAAAATATCCCTAAAATGAGCAACTGTAAAAAGCTGTTAAATTTCATAGTGCCAAATTAGTGTTTTTTCTTTTTAATTTGAAATGAACTGCTAAATTGCGACCTTTGTAAATTCAAAATAAATATAATTTAAATAAAATCCCATGGATAAATTTGTAATGGCGACTGCCAACCCAAACAAAATCATTGAAATACAAAATAAAATCGGTAACAAACACCAATTCCTCTCGCTTAAAGAGATTGGCTGCTTTGAAGAAATTCCCGAAACCTCTGATACAATCGAAGGCAATGCCTTACAAAAAGCACGTCATGTTTTTAACAATTACGGCTACTATTGTTTTTCGGAGGATACAGGACTCGAGATCGATGCACTCGACGGTGCTCCGGGCGTCATAACTGCTCATTATGCAGGCGAAAACAGGGATGCAAATGCAAACATGGATAAGGTATTGCGCGAAATGCAGGGAATAAGTAATCGTAAAGCTCGTTTCAAAACTGTTATTGCC
>JBIPOO010000083.1:0-15015 GCA_044379045.1 Saprospira sp. | reverse complement strand
AACTTTCTGCAAGGATACCAATTTTAGGTCAGAAAAAGTTCTTATCTGTCAGTTAAGTGTAGGTCTTTCTATTAGTCTCATCTAAATGAGCAAAAAAAAAGGGGTTGCGTTGCTTCCCCTTTTTTATTTTAGTACAAAATGTCATCTTTCATCTATTTGCGACAATAAAATACCGCACTCTTTTGCTAATGTTTTTCACAAAGGTATAGCCGTTTGGTCTTGTCTGCATGACGAGACGAATTGAAAAATTTTTATCTCGTTTGTAGAACGAAACAAATTGATAGAATCTTTCCTCTTCGCTTCTTTCCATCTTTTACTCCGTGGAGCGCTCTCGTCTTGGAACGAGATCGGTTCCTTTACTCAAAACGCTTCAATCAACTTTTTAGCTTGTTTTATACTTTCGGCAGCATTGCTGCTGATATAGCTGAGCTCTTCCTCGAGATTATCTAACGATAATTGTAAATTCTTGGCATTTTGCTCAAGATTTGACGCTACAGCACTTAATTGTTGAAGTCCCAATAGGTAAAAAGAGGTCTTTATTTTGTGTGCCCAAAAAGCTATGCTGCTTCTGTCTTTATTTTGGTAAGCTTCTTCAAGTAAGAGCAGCTCTTTGCCGGTTTCTTCAATATATGTTTTCAGCATTAAGCTGACAAATTTGGCATCTCCGCCACTCAATTCGTTCAGGAATTCCAATTTTATCTTAGTCATTTTGGATACTAGTTTTTTTTGAGATTTTATTTGACTGTAACATACGGTATATGGTCGATTTTCCAATTCCAAGTCTTGCTGCTACCGCTAATACATCATTGTCATATTTTTCGAGATAAGTATTGATAATGAATTCATTGTATTTTTCCAGACTTTGCTCTCCGTCACTGATTAGATTAATGATCGGTTTTTCTCTGAAAATTATATTTTCTTTTTCAATTTCCTCCCCTTTGCTTAGCAGTGCAGCTGTTTCAATGACCGATTTTAACTCAAGTACATTACCGGAAAAGTAATGTTCCAATAGTTTATCTTTTGCTGCCTGCGACAAATTCATTGCCTTTAAACGATTGATACGAACAAAGGTTCTCAAAAAATGATTTGCCAATAAAATGATATCCTGTCCGCGTGCTCTGAGCGGCGGAACACGAATGTTAAAGGCAGCTATCTGATAGAAGAGATCTTCACGCAATTGTTTGAATTTGATAGATTTTTCAAGATTTTTCCAGGATATGCAAATCAGTCTTGTATTCCAAAAAACAATGTTTGGTCCTCCGGGTTTCAGGTATTTTTTTTCACGGATTGCCCTCAGAAGTCGACTTTGAATATGCATGGGCAAAGCATCTACATTTTCGATACAAAGACTTCCGCCGCTTGCAGTTTCAATGGCACCGGTTTTTCTTTTTTCTATTCCGGCGTTGCTGTCTTTTTCCCTTCCGAAAAGTTCAAATTCTACGGTTTCGCTCTGATAGGCCAGTACATCGAAAAGTACAAAAGGACCTTCTCTTCTTTTCGACAGCTTATGTGCTGCCCTTGCTGCTTCCAACAATTCGCAGCCGACTTCAGCTTCGAACAAAAGGGAGAGCTCAGATTTTGAAGCATCTTCAATCATCCGGTACAGTTTGCGCATTCTCCTTCCGCTGCCCATAAAACCAAGCCCCCTGAATTTTTCAACAATACCTGTCCTGATTTTTTCTTCAGGATTCCATTTCTCACCCGAGTAAGCCTCCAGTAGTGTACTCAGATATAAACTATCGAAACCCGAAGCGGCAATATAATCTCCGACACCTATTTTCATGAGTTGTACCGCCTGTCTGTACTCTGGTTCATTGGCAGCAAAAATTACTCGGGTCGATGGGCTTAGCTCCGAAAGTTTTTCTATGAAATTTGAAATCGGGATGCCATTTCGCTCAAGGATACCAAAAATAAAAATGAAATCGGGTTCGAGATGCGCATGGGCAAGTGCTGCAAAAAAATCTTCGAGTAGCAGCAAAGATGCTTTTTTAAATTTTTCTCCAATTTCGGATAGCAATGAGTTACTGTCCGAAATCAAAAAAATCTTTATTGGAATAATATCCTGAAGCATCGGTTTTTGGCTTTATACTAAGCAAAAAAGCGGCACATCTCTGCAATGCAGTAATGTCCGCTCCTGTAAATTTTGCCGAGGGGCAGTTAATTATTTTGCTTTTGGAAGAAAATCGTCATTCATGAAATAAACATAGGCCCAAAGCATCATGAAAATGATAAGAAATAGCGCAAGGCCCATAAGAAAACGTTCAGATCCCCAAATTTTGTGATGATTGCTCATGACAATTATATTTTATGATGTATAATGTTTAATAAGATTGCCAAAGATACAAAGATTACTGTGAAAACTGAAAACGAAAAGCAATTTTTAATTAAAAACAGATAATTTTTCAAAATATAAATACTAATGATACAGGCACATAAGTAGAATAATTATTGAATCAAAAATTTATAAATGAATTATTTATAAATTTTATTTAGTTTTTAAATCAGAATAATCTATCAATTTTGTATTAACTATTTGTAACAGCTTTATTACCTTTGAGTAAATTGTATATTAGTCAAACAAAAAAAATTATAATATGAAAAAATCCAGCATTTACAGCGTAGTTATCATGCTCCTTTTTCTATTAGTTATTGCAAACAAAAGCCAAGCACAACAAAGTTTTAATAGTGCCGAGGAGAAAATTGTTTACAACAAAAATAATGGGCTTCCAAAGTATGATGGTATAGAAATAGAGTACAGTTTTATTTTAAAAAATCCGGAAGAAACCAAAGATTCCGATATTCAGGAAATTAAAAATCTTTTTCCAAATCATAAAAAAGACAGAATAGCAAATGTTAATGAAAATACATACTTATATATCCTGACAGAGGGCGACAGGCTAAACCACGAAAGATATAACGAAGCCTTACTCAAATATCCTCACATTATTGCAAAAGGAAAAAGAAACTACATTCTCAAATAACTACAAAATTGATAACATGTACAGATATAGCTTTTTTCTGCTTCTCTTCTGCGCTTTCAAAGTTTGGGCTCAGCCAGCCAATGACAATCCCTGTACAGCAATAGCACTTACAGGTAATACAACTTGCACGTTCACTTTTTTTGACAATAATGGCTCAACCACACCCGCAGGAATACCAAATCCCAGTTGCGGCGGCACAAACCCTGGGGTAGAGGATGTATGGTTTACAGTAACTGTACCACCAAGCGGCAATCTGATTATTGACACGGAAGCCGGCACCCTTAACAATATAGCGATGGCTGTATATTCAGCGCCATCCTGCGCTGGTCCTTTCACTCAGGTCCTTTGCGATGCTTCCGCTTCAGGAGCCAATATGCCGCAGGTTACCCTGACCGGACAGACGCCCGGTACTGTGCTTTATGTCAGAATATGGGATGAATTCAGTCCAGGTTTTTTTGGAATTGGAGTTGATCCTAGGCAGCAGGGTACTTTTCAAATTTGTTTTATTGCACCACCTCAACCGCCCTTCAATGATAATCCATGTCAGGCAATAACACTGGTACCCGGACAGTCCTGTGTGTTTACGAATGGGACAAATGTAAATGCATTAACCGGTTCAGGCGTTCCGGTACCTAGCTGTGGAGGTAACAGTCCCGGAGCAGAAGATGTCTGGTATGTTTTGCAAGTACCATCAAGCGGCTCGGTAATTGTTGACACCGATGATGGTTCATTAAATAATATGGCTATGGCGGCTTACTCGGCAAGCTCCTGTAATGGTCCTTTTACCCAAATAGCCTGCGACGCAGATGCTTCGGCAAATGGCAATATGCCAAGGCTCAACCTGACTGGTCTAACGCCTGGTTCCTATGTATTTATTCGCATCTGGGATGAGTTTAATCCTGGAATTCTTGGAATTGGAGTTGACCCACGCCAACAGGGTACCTTTTCCATCTGTGCCCAAATTGCTCAACCTGCTGCCGGATCTGGCTCCTCAAATACAGGCTCATATAGCTGTGGAACAACACCAGCTGCGGGCAATACCTGTGCAACGGCAACTCCTATATGTACCTTCAATGGTTATTGCGGTAGCACTCAAGGCTATACTGCCGATTACTGGTTTAGCGGAAGTCAGGGACTTGGTGGTCCGCTGAATGCCAATGGGATTTTCT
This sequence comes from Saprospira sp., assembly GCA_044379045.1. Classification (GTDB taxonomy): domain Bacteria; phylum Bacteroidota; class Bacteroidia; order Chitinophagales; family Saprospiraceae; genus Saprospira. Next base: position 10,865 of record JBIPOO010000083.1, on the reverse strand, counting down.
GCGGTTCAATTGAAAATAATTCCTTTATCACCTTTTTTGCCAGCTCTTCTGCTGTAACACTCGATGTTATTGTTTCAGGTTCTGTCATAAATTGTGATGAAGGTGTACAATTCATGATGTTCGGTGATCCAACAGGGGCACCTGCCTGTGGTTCTTTGAGTATTGTCGATTACGGTTGCGAGAGTCCAATGCCTCCGGGTAATAATACTTTTACAGCGTCGGGCCTTACTCCGGGTCAACAATATTATCTGATGATAGATGGTTTTGCCGGTGATTTATGCAACTATCAGATAAATGCTGTTTCGGGCGTTCAGGTAGGTGTTAGTATCGGACCCGACAGAACAGTATGTTTGGGTCAGAGTACTCAGTTGACGGTTTTTGGAGCCGGTAGCGGTACAATAACCTGGACTGGTCCTAACCTGAGTTCAGGTTCAGGCCAAACTGTTACTGTTACCCCAACCGCAACAGGCTCATATCAATATATTGTAACAGCGCCAAATATTTCGGGAGCTTGCGGTGGCCCAACCAGTAATGACACCGTTAACATTACTGTTGTCACTCCACCAATCGTAAATATCAATGTTGGACCATGCAACAATGGAGCTACCCAGCTTACAGCTACTGGCGCAACAAATTATACCTGGATTCCACCAGCTGATATCAATAATACCAGCGGTTCTGTAGTCACTGTTTCTCCGTCGGTTCCAACCACTTATACTGTGAACGGCACAAATAACGGAGGTTGTATTGTGTCGGCATCTGTAACTGTTGGCCCAGGTAGTTCTGCCACAATCGACTCGGTAAGTTTTTGTGTAGCTCAGGCTCCGACAAACCTTACAGTAAGCGGAACGCAAGGTGGAAATTGGTCTGGCCCGGGTATCACCAATGCAAGTCTGGGAACCTTCAATCCTTCCCTTGCCGGTGTGGGTACCCATAGAATAATTTATGAAACTACGGGATCCTGCGCCGCTAGAGATAGCGCCTTTATTACGGTTACCTCTGGTTCCAGTGTTAATACTGTCGCGGCTCAGTTCTGTATATCAAGTGGAATTCAAAACCTAACAGCCAGCGGTACAGGAGGAGGAACCTGGTCGGGACCGGGAATCGTAAATAGTAGCAGCGGAACATTTAATCCTGTTCAGGCTGGAGTTGGTACGCATATTGTCAGCTATGCTGTGACTGGAGCTTGCCCGGCAACAGACACTGCATTGATAACGGTTGTTGCGATCGATTCGGCAAATATTTCCTCTGTTTCGCCAGTTTGTGCAGGTGCTGCCCCATTCAATTTAAGCCAGACCGGTACTGCCGGCGGATCTTGGAGCGGAAACGGAATCAGCAATGTGGTTTCCGGTACATTCAATCCCACCCTTGCGGGTGTTGGTTCTCATCTCATAACCTATACAACTAGTGGATTTTGCCCTACTTCAGATACCCTTAGTATTTCAGTAATCTCTGTAGCGTTTGCCAATATTAATCCACAGGCAGCTGTCTGTCAGAACATTGCGGCATTCAATCTTACAGTTAGCGGTACGCAGGGTGGAAGCTGGACAGGGAATGGAATTAGCGATCCCCTGAGCGGTTTATTCAATCCAGCACTTTCAGGCATTGGTAATATAACTGTTATCTATAGCATTTCGGGTAGTTGTGCTGTTTCTGATACTGCCGTTATTACAGTAATAGCAAATGATCAGGTCAATATTGTACCTGCATCTTTCTGTCTTGCAGCAGCAGCAACAAATCTAACTGTAAACGGTACCAGCGGAGGTAACTGGTCGGGTAATGGAATTACAAATGGCTCAAATGGCACTTTCGACCCCTCAGTTGCAGGTGTTGGAATTCATCAGGTCGTTTATATCAGCTCAGGACCTTGTCCCGATAGCGATACAATCGACATAATTGTAAGTCTCAATGCATTTGCCGAAATTGATGAAGATACCTTCTGTAACAATATACCAACGGTAAATCTCACGGTCAATGGTACTGGCGGTGGCAGCTGGTCGGGCAATTCCGTTAATTCAAATGGTACTTTTAGTCCTCAGTTATTAGGTAGCGGCAGCTTTACCGTAATTTACAACATAGGTGGTAGCTGTCCTGCAAGCGATACAGCAGTTTTTCTGGTTATACCAATTGACAGTGCAGATATTCAGGAACAGATTTTTTGCGTACTCGACAATCCAACAGCATTATCCGTAACCGGAACTCAGGGCGGAACCTGGAGTGGTACTGGAATTTCTGACTCTGTTGGCGGCATCTTCGACCCTTCCATTGCCGGTGTAGGTGTATTTCAAATAATTTATACAACCAATGGTATCTGTCCGGTTTCAGACACCGCACTGATAACCGTAACTGCAACCGGAACGGCAGATATCGAAGCAGATAGCTCCTGTGTCTATGATATACCTTTTGGACTGAATGTATCTGGAAATTCCGGAGGAATTTGGACGGGCACAGGAATCATCGACACGGTGAACGGTATATTTAACCCCGCTTTGGTCGGACCTGGAAATCACTGGGTATATTACAGTACGCAGGGCAATTGCGCAGTAACTGATTCAGCACTGATTTATGTTGATATTGCAATTTTGCCAAATGCTGTCATTTTACCGGCAAATGTTACAGATTCAACAGTAAACTGGGGCGATGAAATTAGCTTAAGTGGTGGAAATGATCAATCATCACAGGGAGTACTTTATTCCTGGACATATCAGGGACCTGGCGCTGTTATTATTTCGAATCCTAATGCACATGATATAACAGTTATCACCGACGAGGACGGATTATTTACTTTTTATCTTAGTGCAGTTTCTTCTTTTGGATGTACTGCTTCTGACACAGTAACATTAAATGTTGAGGCAATCATTTCCGATCCAAAAATCCCTACAGCTTTTTCGCCTAACAATGATCAGATAAATGATTTATTTGAGGTGGTAGATCTTGATAAACAGTGGATAAAATCCTTCAAAATATACAATCGCTGGGGGCAATTAGTCTATGATAATGCGGAGGAAGCTGCCTGGAACGGAAGTTTCAAAGGAGAGGAACAACCAAGAGATGTTTATATGTATGTAATTGAATGGCAGTTTTTGAACGCAGAAACACCAACAGTTAAAAGGGGCAATGTTTCACTTCTGAAATAGAGAGATAATATTCTAAAAAGTCAAAACCACCCATAATAAAGGTGGTTTTGACTTTTTTAATTTGCTTTATTCCTACTCAGTTCATTTGCTTAAACTCCTCCAGTTTTTTATAGTAGGCATTTTTTTAAGTTTTTATTGCAGGTTCTCCCAATATTTAAATAGTTGATTATCTTTGCATAATTGGATTATTTTCTTAATGAACTGAATATGAATAAAAGTACATTTATTTCCATTCTGCTTACAGCATCAATTTTTGGAGCTTTTGCGCACAATAATTTATTTGGTCAATCTGAGAACATCTCAGGCATAGTTAACACCTACACCAATGTTACCAATATTGCAGGCTTGAATATTAGCGTTGGTTCTTCTACTGGTTTTGTAGCTTGCGACAGGGTGTTGATTATTCAGATGAAAGGGGCGACTATTGATGTAACCAATACAGCATTCTTTGGACAAATTACTGCTTACAATAATGCCGGAAATTACGAATTCGCAAATGTAGCTTCTGTTGCTGGAAATGTTATTAATTTAACAGCGCCATTAACCCAAACCTATACAACAACGGGAGCCGTTCAGCTAATTCGGGTGCCTGTTTATTCAAATCCTACCATAACAGGTAACTTAACCTGTCCCAACTGGAATGGAGCAACAGGGGGAGTGCTTGTTTTTGAATCAACCGGACCTGTCATTTTTAATGCAAACATTGATGTAAGTGGACGTGGCTTTGTTGGCGGAGCGATGGTTACCGGCGGTTTTAGTTGTACCAATAGTAATTACGCGACCAACTTACATGGGAAAAAGGGTGAGGGAATTGCTGCTGCACCCGCTGGACAAGATTCACATCGTGCCCCATTAGCCAATGGGGGAGGTGGTTCAAGTCCGGGTAATTGCGGCGCTGCGGGTGGTGGAAATTTTGGTGCAGGTGGACGTGGAGGTGATGAGTATTCGGGTTGTGGGTTCAATTTTATTTTTGGTTTGGGAGGCTATGCCTTAGCAACCCTGCCAGCAAAAGCATTTTTAGGAGGAGGTGGTGGTGGTGGCTTTCGAGATAATGGTCAGCCCTGCGCAGATGGAGCGAATGGTGGGGGAATTGTAATGATCAATGCACCATCTATAGCTGGTAATGGTTTTTCTATTCTTGCCAACGGAGGATCTGTTACTTTACTAACCCGAGACGAAGGTGCAGGGGCTGGCGGTGCAGGTGGCTCTGTGTATTTGAGGGTTCCCTCCATTACATCGGCATTAAACGTGAATGTTCGCGGAGGTGCTGGCGGAAATATTCAGAATACGATTTTTGCCTCGGATGCACACGGACCAGGCGGTGGCGGTGGTGGTGGATATGTATGGGTAACATCTGCTGCAATACCATCCAATCTTAATGTAACTTCTGCCGGAGGAAATGCTGGTCTCATACAACATGCCGGTTTCTGGTTCAATACTACTTATTCCGCAGCCAATGGAGCTAATGGAACCACCTTATTTAATTTGAATAATATTATACCTGTGCCATCAACACATAACTTTCCATCGCCTGATTTAGGTCCTGATACTTTATTTTGTGGAGCGGGTACTACAGCCCTACAACTTGATACTATTTATAATTCGTATTTATGGAGTGATGGATCAACCAATGCGGTTCTTAATGCGGGAGTTTCAGGGTTATATTGGGTAGAAGTTCCGGTAGGTTGTGCTTTATTTGATCGGGATTCTATTAATGTAATAATTAGTAACCCTACCATAAACCTGGGAATCGATCAAAATTTATGTCAGGGTGATTCCATATTGTTTGATGCGGGTGCAGGCTTTGTATCTTATGCCTGGAATAGCGGATCTGTCAACTCATCCTTACAAGTAAATGCAGTTGGAACTTATTCTGTTACCGTTACCGATGCTGCTGGATGTACAGCAACTGATATGGCCGCTGTATTAAATGTATATCCCTTACCTTCAATAAATTTAGGCCCCGATCTTGCGCAATGTGGAAATGCCAGTTTATTAAATGCCGGAACCGGATTTACAAACTACCTGTGGCAGGATGGTTCCGGGGCAGATACTTTTAATGTCACCGGCACTGGAACCTATTGGGTAGGGGTCACAGATGTGAATAATTGTGTAAATGCCGATACAATTAATGTAATAATTAATCCGCTACCTGTTTTTGATTTGGGAGTTGACGTTTATGTTTGTCCAGGAGAGGAAGTGGTCATTAGTCCTAACGGACCAGCCGTAGCGGTAAACTATTTATGGAGCGATGGTTCAACAAACTCAACCTTGGTTTTAAATATATCTGGTACCTATTATCTGACGGTTACGGATAGTAATTCCTGCAATTATTCGGATTCAATCAATGTATTGCTCGATTGTCTTTATATTCCTAATGCTTTCTCTCCCAATGGGGATAATCTGAATGATCTTTTTGAGGTATTAAATCTTGATAAAGAGTTGCTTACAAACTTCAAAATATATAACCGCTGGGGACAATTGGTCTATGACAATGCTGAAGAAGCAGCCTGGAATGGAAAATACAAAGGAGTGGAACTGCCGAGAGATGTTTATATTTATGTAATTGAGTGGCAAATCTTAAGTTCACAGCCTGTTACTGTAAGAAGAGGTCTGGTAACATTGATGAGATAAAAAACAAAAACCACCGATTTTAGGTGGTTTTTGTTTTCTACAATCTGAGCTTATTCAAGATTAGTTCATTTTTTTTATCTCCTCCTCCAACTTTTTATACTCGGCATTTTTACCATTTTTCATAAGTAGTACCGCATAAGTTTTGGCAAATTCCTTACTTTTCTTTTTAGAATATGCATCAGCCGCCCATTTTTCTGCCTTCAGATTTAGTTTTTTGTCCTCAAATGACTGACTTACTAATTGCGCAGCAAAGTGAAGTTTGCTTTCATTGCTTTTGCCGAATTTAGAAGCATATTTTTCGATAAGTGCCCCCGCCTTTTTAAAATCTTTGCTCAATGTACTGTAAATAATATCAGCTTTAAGCGCGTATTCGTTCGCAAATGAGGGCATAGCCAGCTTCATCTGTTTTTTTGCTTCATCAAGCAGACTTTTGGTGAGGTAATTAAAAGCCTTATTGACGGTTTCGTTGCAGGCTTTTTCAGCTTTATTTCTAAAAACCTCTTCCCCTTTTATTTTAATAAGTTTTTCACGATGCTGAATGAGTTTATCAAAAATGCTGCAATCGGCCTCTGTTGCAAAGTCAAAAATAAATTCCAGAAAGGCATCAGAACTGTTTTCTCCCTGGCTTTTAATGTATTCGTTGGCAATTTTCATTGTGGGCTTGCCGCTCACCATCAATGCATAAGCATAGGCTTTCAGCATTTCAGGGTCCCTGTTGCCATTTTCATACTCTTCTTCATAGTTTTTGCTTTTGTCGCCCTTGTTCATACTCACCTTTGCAAGTCCAAGGAGCTGTTCGGCATTTACGCCGCCAACCTGAACATTCACAACTTCGCCTGCGCCATCAATAAAAAAAAGCGTTGGATAGGCCGATACCTTATATTTCTGAGCCAATTTAGGTCCCTCTCCCTTTTCCATGTCCATTTTTACATTAATAAAATACTTGTTGAAAAAATCACCAAGCTCTTTTTGGGTAAAAACTTCCTTTGCCATTCGTTTGCAGGGACCACACCACTCAGCGTAAGCGTCTACAAAAATGAGTTTATGTTCTTTTTTAGCTGTTTCAATGGCTTCTTCCCAGTTTCCGCTAAAAAATTGAATTCCGTCCTGAGCATCAGCAAAAGCAGCAAGGCAGATAAAAATTACCAAAAGAAAATTTTTCATATGTTGAGTAAGATTAGGAATGAAATTTGATTTTAATTGACATGTAAACATACAAAATTACTATTTTAGTTTTGCAGTTTCACAATTTTAGATTTATTTTAACCCTAAAGCAGGCAACTGGTTTTATTGAACCTTTTTGCTTTGTTCACATGTTAAATGAGCATTAGAAAATAAGATTATTCATAAACAACAATTTATTAAAAAAAATGACGCTGAACGAAAGAATAACAGAGGCGCTGAAAGAGGCGATGAAAAACAAAGACGAAGCGCGCAAAAGAACCATTCGTGCTATCAAATCCCAAATCCTCCTGATGCAGACCGACGGATCGGGTCAGGAAATTACCCCCGAACGCGAACTGAAGATGCTGCAGACAATGGTGAAACAACGCGAGGATTCTGCCGCAAGCTACGATGCCGGAGGAAGAAAAGATTTGGCCGATACCGAGCGCGAAGAAATAGTTATCCTCAGAGAGTTTTTGCCCCAACAGCTCAGCGAATCCGAACTTGAAGAATTTTTGAAATCGCTGATTGCCGAATTGGGTGCACAGGGTCCAAAAGATATGGGTAAAGTGATGGGCGAAGCATCTAAAAGACTTTTGGGTAAGGCCGATGGTAAACTTATTTCAACCAGGGTAAAAGCACTATTGGGTTAAATAACAGATATGATAATAGATATATTATTGCTTTTTGCTGTGACTTACGGAATCTATTTAGGGTACACACAGGGGGTATTCAAAATTAGCATTTTGGCACTGGCAATAATATTCGGATTGTTGTTTTCTATGTACTTAACGGCTCCCGCTGCTGAATTTACGGCTAGTTTTTTTGGCTTTCATTACAGACTTTTACCCCTCATTGCATTCATATTCATTGTTCTTTTGCTTAGTTCAGTTGGAATTTTTATTTTCAAAAAAATTGAGAAAAATTTAAAAAATACTAAAATTGCTAAGACAGAAAAGTATCTGGGCGCTGTTTCCATGGCATTTTTTTCTTCCTTCTTATTTGCAGTAATTTTGAACTTTTTTAATGCTTCAAACGCAATCAATAAGGAAATCAGGGAAAATTCATTTACCTATTCATCCCTGGAATATTTTTCTGACAGCGGGTTAGAGCAGATAAAAAAATTGGCACCCTTTGTGACTACATTTGTAAATTCACTTTCCGGCTAACAATGGCCAATAGTTAAAAATCAAAATTGAGCACTAACCTACGTTTAGAAACCATTGAATGAAAATAGCACTGATCGATAATTACGACTCTTTTACCTACAATTTATACGATTATATCTGCCGGCTTGGCGCTGAATGCAGGGTGTTTCGAAATGATAAAATAGAATTGGAACAATTGTCAGATTTTGATGCAATCGTGCTATCTCCAGGTCCAGGACGACCATCTGAAGCTGGACAGTTGATGAAAATTATTGCACATTATTATAAGGTAAAGCCGTTTTTGGGAATTTGTTTGGGACATCAGGCGCTTGGCGAGTTTTTTGGGGCTGAACTTTCAAATGCAGGTTTACCCGTACATGGTAAAACTTCTATGGTTGAACACAATGGGACTGATATTTTTAAAGGTTTAGAAAATCCAATGCAGGTGATGCGCTATCATTCATTATTGTTGTATAAATTGCCCGATTGTCTAAAACCATTGGCTCAAACTCAATCGGGAGAGTTGATGGCATTTAAGCACAAAATCTTACCGCTTCATGCGGTGCAGTTTCACCCCGAGTCTATTTTAACTCCCTCAGGTCTTCAAATGATGGACAATTGGATGAATATTTTAAAGTTTTAATCAAAACGAACGCTTTGTACGTTATATTTACGCCTTAACAATCTTATCATAAATGCTCGCATCAAATCTGATTTCATATACTATACCGCCCCTTGTTGGAAAAGACAGCGGAGAAAAGGCCTTGAACTGGATGAATGACTTTCATGTCAGACATCTACCGGTTCTCAAAGATGGTCTGCTGCTTGGAATTTTGTCGGAGGACGAGGTGCTCAATTTTATGGAGCCCGATCTTTCCATCAATGAAAATAATCCAGAGTTAATATTCAAATCCGTTACGCCCGAACGACATCTCTTCGACGTTATGAAGCTAATCGTTGATTACAACCTCACTGTAGTTCCGGTCGTAAACAATCAGAATAAATATCTGGGTTTGATAACGCTCGAGAATATCGTAAAACATTTTGCAGAAACAGTAGCCATTACTCAGCCTGGGGGTATTATTGTGTTGGAAATGAACCCCCGCGATTATTCATTGGCCGAAATTGCCCGACTCATAGAATCTGAAAATACCAAAATTTTAAGCTGTTTCTTATCATCGTCTTACGGTGACGAACGAATTGAACTTACGCTTAAACTGTCAAGGCAGGACTTGAAACATGTAATTGCAACGCTATCCAGGTTTGGTTACGAAGTTAAGACTTCATTTTACGAATCGGAATATCTTGAAGATCTGAAGTCGAGATACGATGCACTCATGCGTTACCTTAATCCCTGATTTTTAATTTGCATTTATTGCATTTTTGTAATTTAAAAAAGTGTATATTTGCGCGCTTGAAATTACCCAAACAGATTTATCGGAATAATGAAACTGTCGAACCTCATAGAACATACCCTTTTAAAACCTGATGCTAGCTTGTCACAGATAAAAAAACTCTGCGAAGATGCGATAACGCATAGCTTTGTTGGAGTTTGTCTTCCCCCTTTTTATGTTCCGGATGCAAAATTATTTCTGGGGGAAAGTCCTGTTAATATTGTTACGGTAGTTGGTTTTCCAATGGGCTACACGGCCATTTCCTCAAAAGTAGAAGAAGTGAAAAGAGCTATCGATGAAGGTGCCGATGAAATTGATATGGTTGCGAACATTTGTGCGGTCAAAGATGCTAAATGGGCCCATGTAAGAAACGATATCGATTCCGTTACCCGTGCTACACATCTAAAAGGTAAAATAATGAAAGTCATCCTTGAGACAACTTTGCTATCTGAGTATGAAATTAAAAAACTTTGCGAACTTTGTATCGAACTTGGAGTTAACTATGTCAAAACTTCAACAGGTATCAACGGCGGAGCAAGTATTGACACAGTAAAGCTTTTAAAACAGATAACAGAAGGCACCGATGTAAAAATAAAAGCATCAGGTGGAATCAAAACAAAAGAATTTGCCGAACAATTGGTGCTTGCTGGAGCAAGCAGACTTGGAACATCGGCTTCCATAGATATTATCAAACAATAAAGCATATGCGCTACTTATTTTTTACATTAGTTTGTACCATATTATATTTCGGATCTGCCACGGCACAGGTGATTGTGAGCGAAGCACCAGGTATTAGACAAATGATGGATGTTCGTAAAGAACTTAATTTTAAAAAAGACAGGTATATAAAAGCCTGGAGTATTCAAATAATGGTTTCGAGAGATAAATATGAAGTGCTTGAAAAAAAGGAAGCTTTCGAAAAAGAATACGAAGATTTTGTAGTTGAATGGACCTACGAACAGCCTAACTATAAGTTGAATGTGGGAGCTTATTATACAAAACTCGAAGCAACTATTGCTATGCACAAACTGTCAGAAGATTTTCCCGACGCTTATGTTTTCAAAAATAACCAAGCAAAAGCATCTGAATTTTAGAAATATTAAGCCTTTTGTGTCTTGATTCATCCTCTTTAAATATGGAAAGAACGATTGCTGCATAAAATATTACAATAAATTTGTTCCATTAAATTATTGTATTAACTTTGCTGAAGCATTTAGTTCAACAGACAAATGCGGTGGTTGCAAAAATACTAGGACAAAAAATCCTAGTAATTTTTTTGCCTAAAAGTTTGGAAGTTTGCAAAGAGTACTATACCTTTGCAACCCGTTCAAGAAAGAGGAAGTGGAAAGAGGTGGTGGCTCGAAAAAATAAATACAAAATAAATTCAA
>JBIPOO010000314.1:0-4389 GCA_044379045.1 Saprospira sp. | reverse complement strand
TTTTCTCTATACACCGGCTGCAATTCTCATCTTTGCACTCAACGGACTTATCCACTGGGATTTTGCATTGGTAATGGCCGCAGGGGAAATGTTTGGAGGAATGATTGGTGCAAAAATCGCTACAGAAAAACCGAATGCAGCAGTTTTTGCGCACCGACTGCTGATTGTTGTACTCATAGCTGCAATTCTGAATGCATTTTTAAATCCCGCAGCTTAAAACAAAAATTTGCAATTCTGATTGAATGAGTGTAAATTTGAACAAACTTGCGATTTGCCTATGGTTTGCAAATCTATTTATAAAATATGCTGAACGAAAACCTCAACGCGGGCAAAGAAAACCTATCGGAAGCCGAAAAGCAACTTGAAAAGGCATTGCGCCCTCAATTGCTCAACGATTTTACCGGGCAAGGAAAAATTGTCGATAATCTTAAAATATTTATCCAGGCCGCAAAAGGCCGCGACGAAGCATTGGATCATGTACTCTTGCATGGCCCTCCCGGTTTGGGCAAAACTACCTTGTCGCTCATTATTGCCAATGAGCTGGGTTCTAATATCAAAATTACATCAGGTCCGGTACTCGAAAAACCAGGCGATCTGGCTGGTCTGCTTACCAATCTAGGTAAGGGCGATGTGCTTTTTATAGATGAAATCCACCGCTTAAATACTGTAGTCGAAGAATATCTCTACTCAGCCATGGAGGATTATCGCATCGATATTATGATTGACTCGGGGCCCAATGCACGTACGATACAAATTGCGCTTAATCCATTTACACTTGTGGGCGCCACTACACGCAAAGGCATGCTCACTGCACCTATGCGTGCGCGCTTTGGCATCGATTGCCTGCTCGATTATTATGACCGTGCAACACTCATTAGAATCCTGAAACGCTCGGCCGAGATTTTGAATGTACCCATCACTGATGAGGGCGCCATAGAAATTGCCCGCCGAAGTCGCGGTACGCCCCGTATAGCCAATGCGCTACTCAGAAGAATTCGTGACTTTGCACAGATAAAGGGCAATGGCACCATAGATCTTAAAATATCAAAATATGGCCTCGATGCCTTGAATGTGGACAGCGAAGGGCTCGATGAAATGGACAATAAAATTTTGCGTTGCATCATCGATAATTTCAGCGGCGGCCCTGTGGGATTAACTACCATTTCAACAGCAGTTGGCGAAGATGCAGGAACCATCGAAGATGTACACGAGCCATACCTGATTCAGCAGGGATATCTGAAGCGTACACCGCGCGGAAGAGAGGCCACGCTGAAGGCTTATGAGCATTTGGGCATCAGTCCAAAGGAGCAGAATGGGACCTTGTTTTAGAAAAACATATAGAAAGTTTTTAATTCAGGAATACCCATTAAATCCGTGTTTAAATATTAGTTTAAAACACTGATTTTACGGTGAAATAATCATGTTGTCTTAACTAGTAATAACCATAAAAAAATTAAGCTGCCCTTAAAAGGCAGCCTAATTTTTTTATGCGTTTTAGTAAAAACTATGCTTTTGTGATTTTTGTATGATCCGTTTTTGGGGAATTTTTATAAACCCACCAAATGGCAAAGCCCATAAATGCAAGAATCAACAAGGATGAAATGAGCGCGCACAATTGACCAAGTCGGTGTGAGCGGGGCTCAAATTTAAACTCAATTGTATGCTCACCAGCCGGAATGCGCATACCACGCAACAGATAATCTACTTTGATAAAGGCCGACTTTACTGGTTTTCCATCGATATAAACATTCCAGCCTTTATGCGGCGGATAATAAATTTCAGAAAATACAGCAAAGCGCTCATTTCCGGTTTTCGATTTGTATGTGAGTTTCTCAGGATGATACGCAGAAAGCATGATATAATCACCATCCGATTTGGTATTTGCCAGACCTTTCAGATAAGCCTCGTTGCTTTTTCGCGTCACCGCAGTTGATCTCGGAACCAATTTTGCCAGATAATCGAGTTCATCATCGGCTGTATTCACATATTGAATAGCATCGACTAGCCATGCATTGCCGAGGGCTTCAGGATTTTCGAGGGCCTTATCCGGGTTATTCAAAACATATTTTGCATTGAGCATTCCCAAAATATGCAGGTAATCGGGATTGATATCTTTCCCGCGCAGATAATATTCGGAAAGCTCCTGAATGAGAATTGGTTTCGCAGCATGGTAACCGCCAATAATTTTGTGAAAGTATGCACCTTCCGAGTTTTGGAAAGCACTGCCCTGGCGTCCACTGCTTCTTGCACCAGCCAAAAGATCATAAACCCTGAAATGTGGCGTCTTATCGGCAAGTATCTGCTGGTCGGCCTTGGTGGCAGGCGGTGTGCTGTTGATACTACTTTTCTCCTCGTAACTATTATCATTGATATAATAGCGGTCGATTAAAACCACATCAATCATAGAAATAACAGCAACAATACCTACCAAAAGCCATGACTGTTTGAATTTATCACTCGCAAAGGCCCAAAGTGCAGCAGCACCCAGTATAATAAAAATCAAAGAGCGTAAAGCATCAGATCTCATCAATTCTGCACGGTCTTTTTTAACTGCATTGTAGAATTCACCCCATTGTGGCGCCTGTTTAGTAAGCTGTACAAATTGACTGTCATTGCCACCGCTAAAATCGCCAGTGTAACTGTACGTCAATACGTATAAAACAGCTGCAGCAGATATCCCAAAAGCGGTGTACAGATAAGTCATACGGGTTGCCTTGATTTTGGCAGCCGCAAAAATACGTTCAATAAGTAATCCTGTGGGCTTTGCATCAAGCGATTTATCTTTGTATTTTATAAATTCTGCCAATCCTAAAACTGCCAGAATCACTGCTATTGCCTCAACACCTGCTAAGGACATCGTCACAGCTCTGAATTTATTATACATTGGGAAATAATCCACCATAAAATAGTTAAAGGCTTTGAAATTATCACCCCAGGCCAACATGATGAAGAAGGAGCCAACAAGCAACAGTGCCCATTTTACGGGACCTTTCGCAATAAGCAGACCCAAAATTGCCAAAAGGAAAACAATAGCACCCAAATAAACGGTACCACTTGTAAAAGGCTGTGCCCCCCAATATTGGGAAGTCATTTGATAAAGCTGATTCAGGATCTTATTTTGTTGTTCAGGTTGTGCGCCCTGCAAAAGTTTTTTTATGGCATTGGCAGAATTACTTTCATTAAATTCGATTCCAGAACTGCCTGCTTCTCCGGCAAAATATTTGGAATTGGTACCACCGGCAAAACGGGGAACGATTAGTGTAAAAGTTTCTCTGATGCCGTAACTCCAACCGAAGATATAATCCTTGTCTAGCCCTTTATTCTTGGAGGTACTTGCAAGGCTGAGGATATCTTTTTTGAGGTTATTTGCCTTTTCGGGACTAAGGGCAGCGCTCATGTAGTCCATGAATATTTTTTCAGTCTTGATGGCCTTTCCCACTACACCATAGTCATTCAGTTTAGCAATCTCTTCCTGCGTCACTCCCTTTGAAACAAGTGCCTTCAAGTCGTCTTCTTCGAGTATGAATTGTTTTAATTCTGAACCTCCGCGTATGGTTTCGGCTGAATATTCATAAGTTGTCCAAAGTTGTCCAAGATTAGCAAGTACGCCAAAAACTGCAGCAAGCGCCAATGCTCCGGAAGCTTTTATGAAACTACCAATTTTCTTGTTCATGATGTCATGCACCAGGAAAGCCGCGGCCAAAAAGCCCATCATCAGAAAAGTATAATAAACTATCTGTACATGACTGGCACCAATCTGTCCGGCGATACAAAATGCAGCAATAGCAGATCCCAGAATGATTTTGCCACGATAAGCAGTTATGGTTGCCGCTATAATAGGTATCATATACACCATGGCATGGATTTTTGTAGAGTGTCCTGCCTGAAAAAGGTCCATATTATTGGCCATAAATCCGAAGGAAAGACCACCCAATGCCGATATCCACTTATCGGTACCCATGGCAAGAAAACCAAGGTAGGCAAGTATCATCATGAAAAACAGCATGGTATGCGGTGCATTGATAGGCTGTCCAAAGAGAAACACATAGGAAACAACGGTGAAAACTTTATTGGCAGTATAGTTTCCGTATAACAAATACGTTGGCATACCAATGAAGGTCTGATCCGTCCAGTTGATGTGTCTATTTTCTTTTTCAATATATTGATATATTTCGGTTGACATACCCCTCGCCTGTACATTATCATGCTCTGTTAATGACATATCATTGAAGGCAGCCGGACTAAAAAAGATAAAGGCCGCCAAAAGCAGCGTGAAATAGATGGCAATATGCGGAATCAGTTTTTCGAGTTTCATATATGTGATTCGTTGTTTATTAATGTAATTTCACTTTTACTAATAAGTATAAATATTATAAATGTATTGAGCTG
>JBIPOO010000082.1:0-15191 GCA_044379045.1 Saprospira sp. | reverse complement strand
CAGTGGCAATCAGGAAATACTAATAGAATCGCCACTTTGGAGACTACCGGTTTTTGTAAAATCAGGTGCAATCATTCCAATGCAGCCCAATACGCAACATTTAGATGAATCTTCAAAGGAACTGACCCTTCATATTTATGACAATTCAAAAGGAAGAACCCTAATTTATGAAGATGACGGAATCAGTAATGATTATCTCAACGAAGTTTTTTCTGAACGTCTGGTAATCCTCGATTCAAATAGTTTGACAATTACTGCTGCCTGCGGAAATTATTATTCAACTATCGAGACAATTAAAGTTGTTTTTCACGGATTCAGTGCCGATACAGTAGAATTGGACGGGGTTCAAATTAAAACAGGTCTTGAGGATTTGAGACAACTTGAGCCGATTAGTGGAATTGATACCTTCTATGAAAATAAAGGTGAAAATCTAATAGAAAAAGGCTTACAGCAATTCAGCATTCCCTATTCCAGAAATAAAATGACAGTAAAATGGTAAAATACACTTTGTTGCTTTTGTTGCCACTGCTCTTGGCCTGCAATTCAGCCCGAAATAAAAATTCAAGTGCTGATGATGCTTTGAAAGGACCAATTTCATACATCAGAATGGATGCAGCAGAGCAACTGATTCCTGTTCAGGATTTCTTTATTGAAAATAATCTAGATTCGATTAAGGTCTCAACAGGTTTTAAAGTCAAAAATGAAAATAAGAATTGGCGTATTCTAAGCGAAAAGGATGCTCCGCTTTTGGGGCTGATTTCCTGTTTTGTCAAAGGCAAAAAATATGATTTGGTGCTGATTAAATCGAATAAAATTTCGGTTGAGCTCAAATTCATCTTCCCCAATGCCAAAAAAGTACAGATTGCCGGCGAGATGAATAATTGGTCGCCCTTGAAACTGGAAAAGTCAGCAAATGGAGATTGGATGTACAAAGCTGATATGAGTCCCGGAAAATATCAGTACCAGATTATTGCAGATGATGTGTGGCAACTTGATAAAAATAATCCAATCGAAGCCGATAATGGGAACGGCGGAAAAAATTCACTACTTAAGGTTGGTGAAATCCCTACTACAGATCCCAAAGAAATTGTATTGAAAGAAGAAGCGGATGGAATTTCATTCAAATTTGAGGATGCTGCGCAGGAACCAATTGTACTTTGGGAAAATAGCAGTTTGCAAAATCAGGGCAAGGATTCAAACTATAAATACAGCATACCAAAAGAGGCCCAAAAACTAAAAAGATCTAGCCTGAGAGGACTGGTGGCTAATAAAGATGGACAAATTTCAGAATTCTATCTGCCGCTCGAAAATGGAAAAATAATCAAAGACAGCAAATTGCTGACCCGCGAAGACAAACACGCACAGATTCTTTATTTCATGCTGGTGGACCGTTTTTTTAACGGCAATCCCAAAAATGATGACCCAGTCAAAGACCCCGAAATACATGAAAAAGCAAATTACTGGGGTGGCGACATTGAGGGCATTACAAAAAAACTGAAAGATGGGTATTTTGAAAAATTGGGTATCAATACCATCTGGCTCTCGCCAATTACCCAGAATCCGCTGCATGGTGAAATTGAATATCCGCAACCCAAAAGGAAGTACTCTGGATATCATGGTTACTGGCCAATTTCTGCTACTGGCATCGACCATCGTTTTGGCAACGAAGCAGCTTTGAAAGCATTGGTAGCCGAGGCACACAAAAGAAATATCAACGTAATCCTCGATTATGTTTCCAATCATGTGCATCAGGAAAGCCCGATTTATAAGAAACATCCCGATTGGGCAACCGATTTGATACTACCCGATGGAACCAAAAATATTAGAATCTGGGATGAGCATCGCCTCACCACCTGGTTCGATGAATTTTTGCCCACCCTCGATTATGCCAAGCCCGAGGTGGTTGACCTGATGACAGACTCGGCGCTTTACATGCTCCAATATTACGATTTAGACGGATTCAGACACGATGCTACCAAGCATATTCCCGAGGAATTCTGGAGAGCACTGACTGTCAAAATCAAAAAAAATATCAAAAAACCGGTTTATCAGGTAGGGGAGACCTTTGGCAGCCGCGCACTCATTGGCAGTTATGTGAGTTCTGGTATGATGGACGGACAATTCGATTTTAACCTTTATTTCGATATGCGCTCTGCCCTGGCTGGAGGGAATGGTTCCTTCAAAAAATTGGAAGAGTCGCTGCGGTCTTCCTTTTCTTACTATGGCCGACATTCGCTGATGGGAAATATCACAGGCAATCACGATATCGCCCGTTTCATAAGCTATGCAGGAAAAGGACTTCGTTTCGATGAAGATGATAAGGCGGCAGGCTGGTCGCGCGAAGTCAAAATTGTTGATACCGTGGGCTATGCCCGATTAAAAATCTTGACAGCTTTCCTGATGACAAGCCCTGGTGTTCCGGTCATTTATTATGGCGATGAAATAGGAATGCCCGGTGCAGGTGACCCCGATAATCGCCGTCCTATGCAGTTCGATAAGCTGTCGGCACAAGAAAGTTCGGTCTATAATACTGCTAAGGAGTTGAGTACACTGCGTCGTTCCAGCATGTCACTTATGTATGGCAGTTTCCGAACACTTTTCCTCAGTGACAATGTTTGGGTTTACCGACGCCAGTATTTCGATGAAAAAACAACGGTCATATTAAATATGTCTGCCAAAACAGAAAAAGTAAAAGTAGATAATGTCGATTATCAAATTGAAGCCAATTCATTCAAAATCATTAAATAAAAGCGTATGAAATTCCGATTTTTGATTTTAATAAACCTAGTCTTTATTTTAGGACTTATGTCTTGTAATAATGCTAAGAAAAATGGAACAGAAAAAGAATCCGGAGATTCTTCCAAAACAGCTGTTAAAAAAGTTCCTGAATGGTCGAAAAATGCCGTGATGTATGAGGTAAACCTCCGTCAGTTCAGCAAAGAAGGTACTATCGCTGCTTTCGAAAAGGAATTGCCGCGTTTGAAAGAACTGGGGGTAGATATCATCTGGTTTATGCCGATTCACCCAATAGGGGTTAAAAACAGAAAGGGAACCTTGGGTAGTTACTATTCGGTAAAAGATTATAAAGCCATCGCTCCTGAGTATGGCAGCATCGATGACTTCAAGGCCCTGGTAAAGAAGGCACATAGCATGAATATGAAAGTCATCATCGATTGGGTTGCCAATCATACCGCTTTCGATAATGTTTGGGTTGAACAGGGGCATACCGACTGGTACACACCCGATTCACTCGGAAAAATGCAACCACCTATCGGAACAGACTGGTGGGATGTGGCCGATTTGAATTTCGACAATAAGGAGATGCGTGCAGCCATGATCGATGCCATGAAATTTTGGGTAAATGAATGCGATATCGACGGTTACCGCTGCGATGTGGCCGACTGGGTTCCGGTAGATTTCTGGAATGAAGTGCGCCCCGCACTCGACAGCATCAAACCTGTGTTTATGTTGGCCGAGGCCGAAAATGCCAAATTGCACGAAAAAGCCTTTGATATGACCTACGGATGGGAATTTCATTTTATCATGAATGAAGTGGCCCAAGGTAAAAAATCGGTCAACGACATCAGAAAGTATTTGAACGGCAAAGCAAAAGAATTCCCGAAAGAAGCTTTTAGACTGCATTTTACATCCAATCACGATGAAAATTCATGGAAAGGCACCGAAAAAGAACGTCTGGGCGATGCAGTGAAATGCTTTGCCGTGCTCGCTGCAACTTTGGAAGGTATGCCTTTGATTTACAATGGACAGGAAGCTTCGCTTGAAAAAAGGCTCAAATTTTTTGAAAAAGATCCAATCGTTTGGAAAGACTGGAAAATGACCGATTTCTACAAACCACTTTTGAAACTGAAACATGAAAATCAGGCGCTGTGGAACGGTAGCTATGGTGGAGATTTGAATATTCTCAGTCCCGAAACTGACACCCTGGGATTTGCCTTTGAGCGCGCCAAAGATGATAAATCAGTTTTCTGTGTGTTTAATTTCTCAAAAACTCCGCGCGAAGTGAGTTTCGACAAAAGCAAGCTAAAAGGTGATTATACCGAATTGTACAGCAATAAAAAGCTAGATGCGGCATCCGGAAAAATCAAGATGGGGCCATGGGAATATTTGGTTTACTATAAATAATTGAAAATATGACAACAGCAGACAAGCCGAAATTATCTTTCTGGCAGATTTGGAATATGAGTTTTGGCTTTATGGGCATCCAATTCGGTTGGGGACTCCAAATGGCCAATATGAGCTCGATTTATGAGAATCTTGGTGCAAAACCCGAAGAGATTCCGGCACTCTGGCTTGCTGCTCCGCTCACAGGGCTCATTGTGCAGCCTATCATCGGCTATTTGAGCGACAGAACCTGGCATCCGACATTAGGAAGAAGAAGGCCTTATTTTTTGATAGGGGCCATTCTCAGCTCACTCTGTCTGGTGCTGATGCCTAATTCATCCAGTCTTTGGATGGCAGCGGGATTACTCTGGATTTTGGATTCATCCATCAATATATCTATGGAGCCATTCAGGGCCTTTGTTGCTGACAAGCTGGATGAAAAGCAACGTGCCAGAGGATTTGCTATGCAAAGCTTTTTTATAGGGGTTGGAGCAACGATTGCTTCGGCATTACCCTGGATTTTTACCAATTGGCTCAATGTGTCTTCAGTTGCAGCAAAAGGTCAGGTGGCCGATAATGTAAAATGGAGTTTTTATCTGGGCGCAATTGCCTTCCTGTTGGCTGTTTTGTACACTGTATTTACAACTAAGGAATATCCACCAACTGATTTGGAGCGCAAAAATGAAGAAAAGAGAGGTTTTGCTGCCGGCTTTTCAGAGATTTTTAATTCGCTCTTCAACATGCCTAAGCGAATGAAGCAATTGGCTTTGGTACAGTTTCTTACCTGGCCCGGACTTTTTCTGATGTGGTTTTATTATACGCCTGCTGTCGCTGTAGATATATACGGAGGAGCGCCAGGTAGCGAAGCCTATACAGAGGGTCAAAACATGGCAGGATTAACCTATTCTTTCGAGAATATTGTCACTTTTATCTTTGCGCTTTTTCTGCCATATCTTACTTCAAAAATATCCATGAAATGGACACATTTCACTTGTTTATTATTGGGTGGTTTGGGTTTGATAATGGTAAATTTTATAGGAAGCAAAGATCAGGTTTGGGGGCTTTTTGTCGTAATGGGTTTAGTAGGAATTGCCTGGAGCAGTATATTATCGATGCCATATGCAATGCTTACAGGCTGTCTGCCGCCCAATAAAATTGGGATTTACATGGGCATTTTTAATTTCTTTATTGTACTGCCCGAGATTATTGCCTCCCTGTTTTTTGGCTATGTTATGACCAATCTGCTCGATGGATCGAGAATGGCAGCAGTTACTGTAGGTGGGGTGCTTTTAATTGTTGCAGCTTTGGTAACCCTTCTAATTACAGAAGAAAAAAATGCTGATGAATCAAAAACGATTTAAGCGTTTGTAAATTTTCTCAGCTCCAAAAACTGACTTTCACCGGCATCATTTTTTAGATGCTTTTTGCGAATCATTGCATTTTTCGCTAAAATATCGTATCTTTGTCTATAATATTATCCTCAAATAGATAGCCAAAACCAATGAAAAAATTACTTTACCTCGCAGTAATTTTGATGCTTAGTTCCTGCAGTGCTGAAACTGAAAAGGAAATACTTGCAAAATTAAATAATATCCCATTCGGGCTTAAAAAAGAAAAGGCGCGTTTACTTCGCGATGATCAGACCTTGGTTGCTGTTCCATACAGAGGAAGCAAAAAACTGCCTCTTTTATTTGTTTTCGGGGGGCTTTATTATGCCAACCCAAGTTTTATGTCCCAACAGATACCAAGCTATTTTTACGATGATGCGGTAATTGTTTTTGCACCTTGTACTCCAAAAGGCGGACTACCCTATGATTTACAGATGGAACGGGTTAAAAAAATGCTGAAAAAAGAAGGCATCACCGTAAAAAATATAACAGTTTGCGGTTTTTCGGCTGGTGGACCCGATGCGCTTGCAGCAAATGATAAAGATATTAAAGTCATCGGCCTCATCGATCCTAATCCTGAAATCCCACAAAGTACAAAAGCAAAGGCTCAAATTATTACCGCATTCAATAAGTCGAACTGGCATGGTAATTCGCCCGAACTTAAAATAGCCATGACGCAACAATTTAATAATTTTGCAAATTGGGCAAAAGGAAAAGGCGCTATTGTAGAAGAAAACACAGTAGCGCATGAGACTTTTCCAAAGTATTTTTTCTATAAATACCGCAACAATTTATTTAGATAGAACAACCTAGAATTGTGCGCGTAGCTGTACTTTTATTTCAGATCTTCGATTTGAATTGATTTGATCATTACCTGCTGAAATGATGTCGCGGTCACTGAAATAAGTTTGTGCAAACCTCAGCCATAAAGATATACTACGATTGATTCTGTAGCTCATGTTAATATAAAAACGTGTTCCCCTGCCATAGTATGCCGGAACAGAAAAAGCATATAGCACATCGTTCTCATAGGCATATATTCTGGTGTCGTAGTCCTGAGCATCGAAAATAGCAAAGCGAAGCTGTACTTTTAGCGGTATAAAAGCCGGATTCCATACAAGGTCCTGATAAAGCATAAAACCTTTGTTCACTTCGTGGTCCTTATAGGCTGAAAATTCTATCCTGCTGCGTAATTCAAATTCGCGGTTGATGCGATAGCGAAGATGCAGCCTCAAATTCTGACGGCGTTTATAGATCAGGTTATCTATAACAGTAATATTATCGCTTAGATTGCTCTGCTTGTCTTCCAGTCGGTATTGAGCATAAAAAGCCCATTTAGAACCTGGAGCATAATCGAGGCGCAGCAGATATTCATACCCGCCCGATGGTGCATCAACCAAGGAACGAAGCCAGGGAAAACGGAAAACATCGAAATATCCGTTGAAGGTAAATCCCTTACCTAAATTGCTGTTAAGTCCCAGATAAACCCCCGATTCATTATTCAGTCCGCTGCTTTCTCCAAAGGCATTGCCTGTCAAAGACTGATATTTTTTGTCATAATGCCTTTGAATGATCGATATGCCCAAACGCTCATCTAATGAGGCCAAGAGTCCGTTCATCGTTGCAAGTCCGCCGTTATGGCTCAGAGCAGTTTCGCCAAAGACCTGCATATTTTTATAAAGCCAGGTGTAATCCATACCAAACATAAGGTTGTCCTGGCCCGTAAACTGATACTTCTGATATAGCTGAGGAACTCGGTTAAGCGAGTCACTCAATCGATTGTACACTACATGAGCACCTATTTGCCAGCTATCGCTTCGGTATTTGACCTCTGCACCACTGCTGATCATCTGCGTGGAATTTTTATCTGCAATTTCAGCTTCTGTGCGATGTAATCCACTTTCCTGCAGCGATGAAATCTGCAAAACATCGAGTGAGGCGTCATCGCTGGTATCGGCAAGGGCAATATTGGCATCACGGAAGCGATGAGAGGCAAAAACAGTAGTTTCGAGCTGTTGCATTCTGCCAAAAGCAAAAGTAGCTGCAGCTCCGCGCAAAAACAGCGCTTCATTTACAGATGTGTAAGGCCTTATTGCTGGGGCTAATCTTTTGACATTAAGCGGATTTGCGCCTTTTCTAATTCCAAAGCCGGCCCACATAGTTAATCCTTGTCCAAAATAAATCTGATAATCGCCAATTGCCAAAGCTTTAACATTTCTGTTCAAATCTTTAATGTAGAAATGAAAAGACATATAGTCTGGTAATTTTATATTTGCGTTTTGACTAAATGGAACAAAATATTGTTCCCCTGCATCTTTCTCAAGGGTAAGACCCATACTTAGTCTGTCCTTATAAGTAAGTCGGTAGCGCAAATACAGCTTATCGGGACTGCCTGGATATTCCCGGGCCGTTAGAGAATCATCTGCAAAAAATCCCTCCGATTTTTCGAGTGTGCGTTGATATCTGATAAAAAACTGGTTTTTGCCATATTTTAAAGCACGTTTGAAACTAAAATTCTCCAATTCTTTGACAGGTTCAAAAGTGAGATAGGGAATTATCCTGCGCACAGTCTGTTCATCGAAAGTAGGAACATTCAATAATTCGAAAAAGGAATAAATCTGACCAAAATTTTTACGATAATTCAAGAGCGCCTGAATCTGAATTTCGGAAAGCAGACCAAAAGCCACGAGTATTTCTTTCCCCGATTTGTTGATATCGAGCGGATTTTTGCGGTACTGCTCAAGTCTTTCAAATTCCGTATCAAAATCAAACTCTTGCAAATCGGCATCTTCAACAAGGTTTTCAATGAGAAACTGCGTTTCATTGTCATTGTCGAGTACGTCGCTGCTATCTATCACCTGAGCAAGAAGAGGAGCAAGTGTCAATAATGAAATCCCTATTAAAAGTACTATTCTCATACCGTTAAATTCAATGGTTGGCTTAGTTTTTTTTCTGAAGGCTGTAAATGAGGGAAAATGCAGGAGTAAATCCCAAAACCTGATGATATGAGCTCGAAAAATCTATTTTGAACTGCTGTAAGTTGACTCCAATGCCAAAACTGGCTTGTGCCAGAGCCGCAGCCGAAACACCTGCACGAATATAGAATGCATCGAGGGGTCTGTACTCTAGGCCAAATCTGCCAATAAAGGGATGATTGTAAATATCCTTGTCTAACTGTGCGCTCAAAAAAACTTTTTTCGAAGGTTCGTATGAAAGCCCCAAGGAAAATAGTGTGGGCAATCTGTCATCGGGGCCAATTTTTGCATTGACAGGATTGTATACATGTGCTCCCAAGCTGACTTTTTCATTTAATTTGGCTAAAATGCCCAATTCTACAGTTACAGCATGCGCAACGCCATAATTGGGAATTCTGGTTCCCAAATAATCGAGTTGAACCCCCAAAGAGAAATTTTTGGCAAGTTTACGGGCATAGTTGAGGCCTATCTTTTGTTCGTTGTAGTCGCTGAAACCAAAATAGTTGATGGCAAGGCCAAAAGTGCCGATTTTGTCGAAGGGTAAAGCTGCAGCAAAGAGGTAAGAATTCAACCCCTCGGCCATAAAACGTCGTTCACCATATGCACTGAAACTTACATCTTTTACAAATGCTAAACCTGCCTGATTAGCATAGGCGGCATTTACATCATCGAAACAAATAGCGGCATTTCCCATAGCAGCTCCTCGGGCCCCGGCGTTTTGAGGCAAGCCATTTTGAGCATAACTACTGAATGCGATGAATAAAAAAAATAGTAGTTTTAGATATTTTTTCATCTGGTTTAGTTTCTTAATTCAAGAAATAATGCCAATTTTCGACAAATTAAGGTTTTAAGTTTTAGTACAAAAACTAATTTCAAATTTTAATCTTAATTTAATCTAAAACTTGGGAATGAATATCAAAATTATACGCCATAAAGACCTGCAGGATTTTATTGAAAGCGGTGATTATCATAAAAGTACGAATCTACCAATCAGCTACATCCGTGGTCTTTCGCAGGTTAAAAATCCCAGGGCACTTCCCGATGATCTGGTAATTGTAATGGTTTTTGAACATGAAGCGTTGCAAGGCTACCTAGGGGTTTTGCCGGATAACCTGTATTTTGAAAATGATAAGGGTGAAATCAAAGTGGAACATGCAGGTTGGCTTAGCTGTATATGGGTCAATCCTGAGATGAGGGGGCAGGGTATAGCTAGCTTGCTTATTGATACAGTATTTAAGGCCTGGGATTATCGAATTTTGGCAACAGAATTTACACCTGTAGCGAAAGGGCTATATGACAAGAGCGGACAATTTGAAGATTTAGCAAAACCTGAAGGCATAAGAGCTTATATGAGACTGAATCTAAGTTATCTTTTGCCGGCCAAAAATCCCCAAAAATGGACAAAATTTAAAATCTTTCTAAAAGTTATTGATACATTCTCTAATGCACTTCTTAATATAAGAAGATTTTTTTTCAGAAAGAAAAAAGTATACTTTAAAGTTGTTTCTGATTTTGATGATGATGCGCGCAATTTTATTCAGCAATACAGATTGAAGGATGAAGTGATGAAACGAAGTATTGAGGATCTTGAATGGATTTTGAAAAATCAATGGATTAAAAGCAATTGTGTTGCAGATGCCCTCTCAGAACGCTATCATTTTTCCTCTGTTGCAAATTATTTTGCATTCAAAATTATGAAAGTTTACAATGCCGAAAATCAGTTGAGGGCTGTCCTGATGCTATCTATCCGGGAAGAAAATTTAAAAATCCCTTACATTTATTTCTGCTCAGAATCAGTATTTCTGGTGGCTGATGCAGTTGAGCAATTCATGATAGCGGAAAAATTGAGCATGTTAACTATTTTTCAAACCGAACTGGCTGCTGCAATTAAAAAAAATTGTTCAAGCTTTTTTTTAATCAGAAAGATGAAAAGGCATTATATTATTTCAAGAAAGTTTGAAATAGAAAAAAAACATCCAAAACCAATGATAATACAAGACGGTGATGCTGACGCTGCTTTTACCTAAATGCTTTTTCAAACCCGGACA
Source organism: Saprospira sp. (assembly GCA_044379045.1). Classification (GTDB taxonomy): domain Bacteria; phylum Bacteroidota; class Bacteroidia; order Chitinophagales; family Saprospiraceae; genus Saprospira. Next base: position 4,658 of record JBIPOO010000082.1, on the reverse strand, counting down.
TGGTTAAAAAGAAAATTAGTTTCGAACACATTGAAGGTAAATAAGGATAGTTGTTTTATCCAGATTGTCCGAATGTATTTATTTGAGAAAAAATACTAAGATTTTATCAAAATAAAGTTGATACAAAATTTTAATTTCGCTACATTTGTGCAATTAAATAACCAATTAAGCGTCATGAAAAAAATTATACTTTGTTTATCCCTGATGATGGGGATTTCTGCACTAAAAGCACAGACTACTATCACAAATAGTATTTTCCTTGCAGCAGGTGATACACTGGAACGTTCTATCACTGTTGCAACTGGAGGGATAACAATTACACCGCCAGCATCGAATGCGCAAAGCTGGAACATGAGTTTTCTGACAACCGATGCTACGCTGCTCGATTCTGTTCGTTTTGCTTCAGCCGGGGTTTCCTTTAGTAGTTTCCCAAATACTGAGATAATTTTGCCAGTTGCAGGTTTTGGACAAGGCTATGTTGATGTAGATGCTACCGCAATGACAATGGTTGGTGCAAGTATCGATCTGATGGGACTCACATTTGTTTCCCCTTTTGTTAATACACAAACGCTTCAGATTGCTCCACTAAGCTATGGTACAACACTGAATGATACACATTCGCTCAGATTTGCTACCCATGTCGACAGTGTTCAAGGTTTACGTATGCTTATTGACCAATTGGGTCTTCCTGTAAGTCCCGATTCTATTCGCTTGAATATCAACGGAACATCTGAACTAATCGTTGATGCTTTTGGCGATGTTACACTTTTCGATTCAACTTATACAGTGTTAAGGCAAAAAGTTGAGGTAATAAATGCCACAACAATCGAAGCTTATGTCGCTGCCTTCGGTAGTGGTTTTTGGGTCGACGTAACAAGCACTATCGCCGGACAACTTCCTATTCCACTCAATGACACTACTTTCCGTTATGATTTCCTTAGAGAAGGTACAAAAATCCCTGTTGTCCGAATCAACATGGACGGAACAGGAACAAGTATCAGGGATATTGAATTCAAAGGTTACAATGAAAATACTGCAATTAACTCGCTTGAGCTGAAAGACATTACTGTTTTTCCTAATCCTGCGAATGAACAAATTACAATCAACAGTTCTTCAATTACTGAAACATACCAGATGCAGATTGTTGACGCAATGGGTAGGGTAATTTACAACGCTTCAAACTTGTATGACAGCAATGTTCAGATAGATGTGCGTGACTTGCCTGTTGGTAATTTTGTTCTGCTGTTAAGCACTGAAAAGGGTAAATTATTAGCTGTTGAAAAGATCAGTATTCAGAGATAGATTCTCTTTTCAAAAAATCCCTTTCCGCAATGGAAAGGGATTTTTTTGTTTATTATTCTGACATTCTATTAAAAAACTAACTTTTGTTCAAAATAAATCTTTATGCATAAATAGTTCTTATTTAGTCAAGCAGAACCGAAAAACATTTAACTTTACACAAATTTTTATTATGCCTCAAAAGATTGCAGTCTTGGACTATGGTATGGGCAATCATTTCTCTGTAGTGAAAAGATTGCTTAAGTTCAGCTGTAATGCTTATACTACTAACACGAATAAAGGTTTAAATGAGGCTGATAAAATAATTTTACCGGGAGTCGGGCATTTTGCCAAGGCAGTTGAGAATATAAAAGAACTTGGAATTTGGGATAGTTTGAATGAGGCTGTACTCATTAAAAAAAAACCAATTTTGGGCATTTGCCTGGGAATGCAACTAATGGCAAAAAGTAGTGAAGAGGGAAATGCAGAGGGTCTTGGTTGGTTTGATGCAAATGTTATCAGATTCAAAGTCTCAGACAGTACTAGTTTTAAAATACCACATATAGGATGGAATAGTGTTGCTCAAAAAAAAGATTCTAATCTCTTTAGTAATATTTCTGAGCAATCAGAGTTCTATTTTGTACATGCTTACCATATGCAAATAAGTAAAATTCAGGACATACTTGGCGAAAGTAACTACGTATACGATTTTGTGTCTGCAGTTGAGCGTGATAACATTTTTGGGGTACAATTTCATCCAGAAAAAAGTCATGACAACGGGAACTTATTATTACAAAATTTAACGAAATTGTAAATGTATCGTCCCAGAGTTATTCCAGTATTGTTGCTCGATCATGATAAGTTGGTCAAAACAGTTAAGTTCTCCAACCCTAAATATATTGGTGACCCTATCAATGCTGTACGGATTTTTAACGACCTTAAAGCTGATGAACTGGTACTTTTGGATATTAGTGCCTCGCGTCAGAATAGAAGTATAGACCTCGAACTTGTTAAAGAAATAGGAGAGGAGGCGAATATGCCATTCTCGGTTGGCGGTGGAATCAAAACAATGGAAATGGCTCAAAAACTTCTGAGTTATGGCGCAGAAAGAGTTGTTATTGGAACTGAGGCCATCTCAAACCCTGATTTTGTAAAAAAACTCTGCGAGACCTTTGGTTCTTCAACGGTTTCTGTCTGCATCGATTATAAAAAAGATTTTTTAGGTCGACCATTGGTTTATTCTCCCCATAAAAAGGCAGTTAATCAAGATCCTTTAAAGATGGCTTTGCTCATGGAAGAGGCTGGTGTTGGAGAAATCATCCTGCAATCCTTTGCAAAAGACGGAACCATGAGTGGATATGATTATGAATTCTTAAAAAACACTGCAAAAAAGTTAAAAATACCTGTTGTTGGTTTAGGGGGAGCATCGAAAAAAGAAGACCTTGAAAAACTATACAGCGAAAGCGGCCTTAATGGACTAGCTGCCGGCAGCCTTTTTATTTTCAAAGGCCAAATGAAAGGAGTGCTCATTAATTACCCATCCACCAAAAATTACAGTTTCAGCTATGAGCACGCTTGAGTACAGTATCTGCAATAGATGCGTAATGGATAATGTTACCGATGTTTTCATCCAGTTCGATGAAAAGGGTAATTGTAATCATTGCGAAGATTACTTGCAAAGAATTTCTAAACTGACATATAATTCAGAGATTTCGGATGAACAATGGAAACAGATTCTAGATAAAGTAAAATTAGCGGGCAAAAACAGAAAATTTGACTGTATAGTTGGCATCAGTGGCGGTGTCGACAGTTCTTACACGGCACATTTGTGCAAAGAGTATGGACTGCGCCCTCTTCTTTTTCATATGGATAATGGTTGGGATACCAAAATTTCAGTGAAAAATGTTGCTACAATTGTAGATAAATTAGACTTTGAATATGATTGTCAGGTTTTAGACTGGGAAGAGTTTCGCGAAATTCAACTTGCCTTTCTGAAATCTTCGATCGTTGACCTTGAAATGCCTACAGATATTGCCATACTTGCCAGTATTTATAAAGCCGCAGCAAAATACGGCATTAAATATATTTTCTCGGGTGGAAACCTCAGTAGTGAAGCTATTATGCCATTACAAATGGGTTATCACATGTACAAAGACATCAAGCTTTACAGGCACATCGTTAAAAAATATTCAAAAAAAGCTTTGAAAACAATCCCTACAGTAGGCATTTGGGGGGAGTTTTATTACAAGTTTTTCAAAAACATAAAAACGGTTTATCCATTGAATTACATTCCTTACGATAAGGATAAGGCAAAACAATTTTTGATTGATCAATATGGCTGGGAAGATTATGGTGGAAAACATCATGAATCGAAAATTACCGCTTTCTGGCAATCATACGTGATGCCTGAAAAGTATAAAATGGACTATCGCCGCACAACACTTTCTGCGCAAATATGTGCTGGTCAGATTAGCAGAGAGGCTGCATTGAATGAGTTTTTACACAAATCATACGATGAGAAACTGATTGATGAGGACAAAAAATATATCGCCAAAAAATTCGGCATCAGTTTAGAGGAATTAGAAAAATACCTTAGTAATTCCCCAAAAACTTATCTCGATTTTCCTAATGATAAGGAATTGATTAGCTTTGTCTATCGTACTTATAACAGGATTTTTACAAAGAAGAGAATATAATCAAATCAGCGGACAGTTGATAATGATATTTGGATCAGGGCAATTGTATTTTTCATATTTCAGCATACTATTAGAGGCTACGCCGGGGTAGTCTCCAACATTGTTACCTATATCCAAAATAATCTGAAAATGAAGATGTGGCGCCCAATTGCCATTTTCTTCAGCATTGCCAAAATGAGCAAAACATTGTCCCTTTTCAATTTTTTTTCCAATTGAAATAACTTCAAGATCCGCTCTGCTCAGATGTCCGTACAAGGTGTAAAATCGAATTTCAGAAGCCGGATTATGCTCCAATATAATGGTTGGACCATAATTTCCATAACCAATATTGTCAGCAAAGCTGTGAACTTTAGCATCTAAAGGAGCAAAAACTGCTGTTCCTGCTGGCATCCAGATATCGACACCCAGGTGTATGTAGCGCTCGTCTTCGGGCTTTTCATGTTTAAAAATATTTGAGTCGCTGTACAAGTTTCTTGCTTCGAGGTAACCTCCTAAAGCCATCTTTGCACCACTTTGTGTAAATCTCGAATTCAAATAATTTTCCAGGGATAACGGCTCACGTAAATTTTTAGCCGGCTCATGGCCATCTCTGCTCAAATCCAGGGCTAGGGCATTTTCTTGGTCCGGCCTTGGATGAACTATTGGCGCGAAAAAAGGGCGTTGAAGCATGGCCCACTCCATAAA